>NZ_JBHYCW010000022.1:0-59343 GCF_051861365.1 Sediminibacterium sp.
TTTTCGGTGCGATTTTCTTGCCCTTTTTCATAACGTTGACCTCCTTTTTTGGTCAACCTTTTTTATATACGGACAAGTCCATAGCAAATGTTTCATAGCTGATGGCTTATGGTTGATAGCTAATAGTCCATAGTCTACTGATAATTGCAAAGCCATACACGATGGACTATGGACTATCCACCATCGACCATCGACTACTAACCCAACAAATCCCTAATTTCGCCATTCAAACAAACATGTTATGATTCCAGGCTATTTGACAGAACTTTTTAAGCACCAGCAATACGACAGTAATAACTTTTTTCTGATTGCAGGTCCATGTGTGGTGGAAAGTGAGGAATTGGTGATGGAAATTGGTGAAAAAGTTTCGGGTATTTGTAAGAACCTGGGCATTCCTTATGTCTTCAAAGCCAGTTATAGAAAAGCCAATAGAACCAGTGCCAGTTCATTTACAGGAATCGGCGATGACAATGGTTTATCATTAATTAAAAAAGTAGGTGACACTTATCAACTACCCACCACTTCTGATATTCATGCACATGATGAAGCAGCTATGGCTGCTCCTTTTATAGATATACTTCAGATACCCGCTTTCTTATGTCGACAAACAGATTTATTATTAGCTGCCGCTGACACAGGAAAAGTTGTCAACGTAAAGAAAGGGCAATTCCTTAGCGGGCCCTCTATGAAATTTGCAGTAGACAAAATCAAACTTGCCGGTAATGATAAAATCATGTTAACCGAACGCGGAACAACTTTTGGTTACCAGGATTTGGTGGTTGATTATAGAAATATTCCCTGGATGCAAGAACATGGTTGTCCCGTGATCATGGACTGTACCCATTCCTTACAGCAACCCAACCAAACAACCGGTGTCACCGGTGGCAATCCACAACTGATCGGTACCATCGCAAAAGCTGCGATTGCAGCCGGAGCAGATGGACTTTTCATAGAAACACATCCCAATCCCGCCATCGCGAAAAGCGATGGTGCCAATATGTTACGACTTGATCTCTTGGAACCATTGCTACAAGAACTGGTTCGCTTGAAAAAAGCAGTGGTGTAGGAAGAAACAAGAATGAAGAATCAAGGTACAAGAAAGCGACAAGTTATAAAAACAATCCAACGCTTGATGCTTGTGGCTTGCAGCTTGTAACTTCCTTGAATCCTGTGCCTTTATTCTTGTTTCTTTCCTCGCTCACCAATTACGCAACGGGTTTCTTCTTCCGGCGAGGATATAATTTTTGATATTGATCCAAAAGGCAAGGATCATGTAGATAATGACAGGAGATCCCATGGTTAAAAAAGAGATATAAATAAACCACATCCTGATACGGGAGCTGGCGATACCTAGTTTTTCTCCAATAGCGGTACATACACCAAACGCCCTTACTTCAAGAAATTCTCTGATCTTTTGCATATATCTGACAGTTGAACGGGGGCTTTATATGGCAAATTAGACAAATTTTAGTGAAAAAAGTTTAAGAATGTAGCCAGTAAGTCGTAAGTCTGAACGAAGTAGTCAAAGACCACTGATTTCTGTCTTTGCCCCCACCCTATTTTTCCGTAAATTCGCGCAGATTTTAGTCAACAATACATCTGTTTGAATCAACTATTCTCTGGAAGTTTTCCATAATGAGTTTTCAAACCAGATATCAGAAACCATACATCTTTAAATCGTAGACCCATGGCATTTGACATTGAAATGATCAAGAAAGTGTATGCTGAGATGCCTGCCAAGGTAGATGCTGCACGCAAGGCGCTCGGTCGCCCTTTGACACTCTCTGAGAAAATCCTTTTTGCACACCTGCATCAGGATCAGCAACTCAGTAATTTTGAAAGAGGTAAATCTTATGTAGATTTTGCACCGGACCGGGTTGCTATGCAGGATGCTACCGCACAAATGGCGCTCTTGCAGTTCATGCAGGCGGGTCGTCCGAAAGTAGCGGTTCCTTCAACTGTACACTGTGATCACCTCATCACTGCCAAATTAGAAGCTAAAAAAGACTTGGAAGTAGCCAATGCAGAAAGCAAAGAGGTATATGACTTTTTGGCTTCTGTTTCCAATAAATATGGTATCGGATTCTGGAAACCCGGTGCCGGCATCATTCACCAAGTAGTTTTGGAAAATTATGCGTTTCCGGGTGGTATGATGATCGGTACCGATTCTCATACCGTAAATGCCGGTGGTTTAGGAATGATTGCCATTGGTGTGGGCGGCGCCGATGCCTGTGATGTTATGGCAGGTTTACCATGGGAACTGAAATGGCCAAAACTGATCGGTGTGAAACTGACGGGTAAGTTGAGTGGATGGACTGCCCCTAAAGATGTGATCCTGAAAGTGGCAGGTATTCTTACCGTTAAAGGTGGAACCGGCGCCATTGTGGAATATTTTGGTGAAGGTGCTACAGCAATGAGTTGCACAGGTAAAGGAACCATCTGTAATATGGGTGCAGAGATAGGAGCCACTACTTCTACATTTGGTTATGATGATAGCATGAGTCGTTACCTCAAAGCTACCGGTCGCGAAGAAGTAGCTACGATGGCAGATGGCGTGAAAGCTTATTTAAACGCAGACCCTGAAGTGTATGCTTCTCCTGAAAAATATTTTGATCAAGTCATTGAAATCAATCTTAGTGAATTGGAACCCCATTTGAACGGTCCATTCACTCCGGATTTGGCTACTCCTATTTCTAAAATGAAAGAAGTGGCTGCCGCTAATGGATGGCCTACCAAAGTAGAAGTGGGTTTGATCGGAAGCTGTACCAACAGTTCTTATGAAGATATTAGCCGTGCAGTTAGTCTGGCGCGTCAGGTAAAAGAAAAAGGACTAAAAACCAAAGCGCAGTACACAATTACACCGGGTAGTGAGCAAGTACGTTATACGATTGAACGTGATGGCTTTTTGGAGATATTCTCTGAAATCGGTGCTACCGTTTTCGCCAATGCTTGTGGACCTTGTATTGGTATGTGGGATCGCGTGGGTGCGGAGAAAGCCGAAAGAAATACCATCGTTCATTCCTTCAACAGAAACTTTGCAAAGCGTGCTGATGGTAATCCGAATACAATGGCATTTGTTGCGTCACCGGAATTGGTAACCGCACTTGCTATTGCAGGTGATCTTACTTTCAACCCTATCACAGATACCTTGACCAATGAAAAGGGTGAACAAGTGAAACTGGATGAACCTAGTGGACAAGAATTACCGCAACGTGGTTTTGCAGTAGAAGATGCAGGTTATCAGGCTCCTGCTGCTGATGGAAGTGGTGTACAAGTGGCCGTAGATCCTGCATCCAAACGTTTGCAGTTGTTAGATCCCTTTGCGCCTTGGGAAGGAACAGATCTTAAAGGATTGAAACTGCTCATCAAAGCAAAAGGAAAATGTACAACCGATCATATTTCAATGGCTGGTCCATGGTTGAAGTTCCGTGGACACCTCGACAATATCAGTAATAACATGCTGATTGGTGCATTGAATTTCTTTAATGAGAAAACGGATCTGGTAAAAAATCAACTCACCGGAGAATATGGTCCTGTACCTGCTACACAGCGTGCTTACAAAGCAAAAGGCATTGGATCCATCGTTGTGGGTGATGAGAATTACGGTGAAGGGTCATCAAGAGAGCATGCAGCTATGGAACCACGTCATTTAGGCGTTCGTGCGATATTGGTAAAATCATTTGCCCGTATCCATGAAACCAACCTGAAGAAGCAGGGTATGTTGGCACTCACTTTCAATGATAAAAGTGATTACGATAAGATTCAAGAAGATGATACCATTGATATCGAAGGATTGACCCATTTCGCACCGGGTCAACCACTTACCATTGTGTTGCATCATGCTGATGGAAGCGTTGATAAAATCAGCGTGAACCACACATATAATCAGCAACAGATCGAATGGTTTAAAGCGGGTGGTGCTTTGAATATTATTCGTAAACAAGTAGCAGGATAATCAATCAATATGCTATTCTTATAAAAAAAGCTCCGAAAATTTCGGAGCTTTTTTTATGGAAGATCAGCTTCCATCATGCGGCTTTTTTGCCCATACCATTGACCCATCCCACTACACCGCCAACAATGGCACCTAAAACAGCCGATGCAGCAATATCAACCCAAATTGCTTTCATGGCCAAAATATTACTGGTTCCATACATGGTGAGATCAAAAGACGCTCCCATGATTAAACCAATAACTGCGCCTGCTGAAAGTCCGGCTGAAAGGGTACTGATATTTGCCCAGCGATTGAAAATATAAGAGTACAGGATACCTGTACAAATATTTCCCAATATCAATGCCCACCATACCATTTCGGCATCGGGGCGCATCACACCGGTAGCTGTACCGCTGTTTTCAGCCATAAAATCCATTAATAACATTCCATAAATAAGCCATCCTGCAAAGAAGGCAACAATTCCTCCGGCAATGCCGGAGATCAACATTTTTGTGGTGTTCATAAGCAATCGTTTTAAGGGGAAAAATTTTGCTAAACAAAATAGACATCACTTTCCGCAAATGCAAGTGCCTTGCCCCTACAAAAAAAGAACTGTTCATAAACAGGGGATAACCAGAACTTTCAAGCATTCACAAACTATTACCATTTAAATGAATGTTACAACAGCAACTGTACTTATTTTCACCGAGTCTATTGAAAATCTATTATTTAGAACTATGATTTGGGAAATATTGACCGTTGCAGGATTGGCTACTTTTGAAGTATATGCAGCAATACCCGCCGGTTTCGCTTTTGGGCTTCCGGCCTGGACTATTTTTCTTTCCAGTATGTCGGGTGGGCTGGCAGGTGTGTTTATTGCCACATTTTTGGGAGATAAGATCAAACAATTTCTAGCAAAATATCGTAAACCCAAGCCTGAAAAGCCCAAAACCGGACTGATCTACACCCTTTGGGAAAAATATGGCATTATTGGATTGGGATTCTTTGGTACCATGACTGTGGGTGCCCCTGTAAGTATAGGTGTTGGAGTAGGCTTCAATATTCCTTTACAAAAACTACTAGTATGGTGCTGTATTGGCGTAATTACCCGCTGCGCTTTGTTTACGGCGATTGGGTATTACGGGCTTAAGTTGTTTTAGTCCATGGCAAATGGCGTATGGTTCATTGCCTATAGCAGAAACTCTCTACCATAAACTACTGAACCATACGCCATGAACTATTTGCTATGGCCTAAATCGTCAACAATAACAAAGACATATTAGACTGCATCAAAATTCTTTCCAGTCTTTGCTCGCGCATGAAATAGCTGGATAAAGCACCCATTTTGACAGTCGGAATATTCTGCGACTGCATCATTTCTGAAAAGTTGGATAACTTTTTCTCTACGGCATTGAACTGGTATACCAATGAAGAGGGAACCTGCTGATTGGATGTAGGGGCATCCAATAAAGAAACAGCCTCTGACATTTCTCTTGCAGTATGAAATGCTCTTGTTTCCGGCTGTAATAATTCCTCAGAAATATTCGCAAGATCAGATTTCGCAATGTACATCACTGCACAACGTGAACGACATAACATTCTGAAAACATCCAATCCGGTTGATTTGCCTGTTTCATACCATTCTTCTCTTGAATAAAAAACAATATCACATCCAAACTCTTCAATATATTGTTTGAAAACAGCCGGTGAGTCGCCAAAAATTCTATCAATACTATATCCTTTCACTACCTCCGGATTCGTCTCTTCAATCTTGCGAATGGATTCAAGAGCAGTAGCAGAGAACTTATACCCGTAAGCTTGTCTGCTCAAAGTCATTAAATCACTCTCATTATCAGGTATAGGCACTACCTGTAGAAAAGTGCAATAAAACCCTTCTGTTTTATACAATCGTGTAGCCAAACGGAACAGATTTACCGCATGTTCAGTACATCTTGTTGGGATAATAATCTTTTTCATACCTGTAGTTTTTAAGTGATGATAACAGATAATACTGTATCAAATACAAACCTACACTGCAGGCATTGGGATGATCTAAGAAATAGATTAAGAGACAGTTAGAAGTTTTTAAGAGCAGGATTAGAAAATTGCAGAAATTCTAATGCGGCTCTAACAACCTTTTTAAAAAGTCTGTCCGCTCCTTCAAAATAGGCTATGAACGAATAGGGAAACGCATTTCAGCCCTGGTACCGGCACCTTCCATAGAAGTAAAGCGAATCTCGCCTCGATGTATGCGGATGATTTTCTGTGCCAATGGCAGACCTACGCCATAACCCTTATAGGCAGAAGTATTGGATGCCCTAAAGAATGGATCAAAAATATAGCGCAGTTCCTTTTCAGGAATTCCAATGCCCCTATCTTCCACCACCACGATACATTGTGATTCTGAGGCGTGTAGCGAAATGGTTACTTTTCCATTATCTGAGTATTTACAAGCATTTTGTACCACATTGGTAATCGCAAGCTTTAATAAATTTTGATTCCCGTAAATGGTAATGTATTCGATGTCTTCAGGCAAACTCTCGAAATTGATCTGTATATGATTACCCGGATCAGTAAAATCCACCAATTTTTTAACTGACAAAATCAGTTCATCTAAGCGAATGGATCCCATGAATTCCTCTTTCACGCTATTGCCAGCTTGTGCCAATTCCAATAAGCTGGTAGTGAGATGATGTAATTGGTCAGCTTCACGTGCAATAACTGATAATGCAGCACGATATTCCTGAGGGTCTCTTTCCTTACTGAGTGCCAACTCTGCTTCGCCAAGTATGGCTGTTAGTGGTGTTCTCAACTCGTGAGACAGCTTATTCACAAAATTTCTTTGGGTTTCAAAAGAAGTCTCTAAACGATCCAGCATATCATTAAAGGTTTGTGTGAGATCACTGATCTCTCCTTTTGATGGCTGTTCCGGTAATCGCATATCTAGATTGGTGACACTGATTCGCTTCACCCTTTGAATAATATTAGAAATGGGATTAACAATCTCTGCAGAAAAAAGCATCCCTACTACAAATACAATGATAACTGCTAATATGATTCCCAGTACCAAGTTTTGACGCATATCCCTTAATCCTTCCTCACCATAATCATTACGAGCAGACATCATCACGATGTATCGTTTCCCACTATATTTATACGGTATGAAAGAATAATAGGTCAATCCACGAATGAATTGAACTGTTTTACCGGCATTCAATTGTTCCTCAAAATTGGGTGGCAGTGTGATATGATGCGAAGTAAGAAATGATGAGTCGGGGATCTTGTCAAAAAAGTATTCTTTCTCATCAGGTAAACGCTGCAAATGTTTTTGACGGATCTCATTGTATACATCAGGACCCAGAATTCCTTCTTCATAATGCGCCTGCGCAGCAATACCGCCACGAACAGTTAAGCGATGAAAAAACTCCCGATCTATGGAACGTTTAGAGAAATGATAAATAAAAACACTGAGCATCAAGATAATGACACCTGTCAGTAAGGTAAATAAGGTGGTAATCTTATTACGGATGTTCATGAAGCATTCTCTTTCATCATGTACCCCATACCAATCATGGTATGTATGAGTTTATCATTTTTGTTTTTATCAATCTTCTTACGAAGGTAATTGACATATACATCCACCACATTGGTACCCAGATTAAAATCAATATCCCATACATTTTCCAGGATCTCCATTCTAGACAACACCCTGGATTGATTTTTCATAAAGAACTCCAACAATTTATATTCTGTGGAAGTCAAGGAAATGGCTTCATCGCCTCTGAAAGCTGTTTTAGCATCTGTATCCAAACGCAGATCAGATATTTTTAAGATATGAGCATCCGACACAATGGTATTTCGCGTCATGCGTCGTCCCAAAGCATTGACCCTTGCCACCAGTTCTGTAATCTTAAAAGGTTTCACCATATAATCATCTGCACCGCTATCAAGACCGGTGACAATATTTTCAGTACTTCCCAATGCTGTCAACATCAATACAGGAATAGAAATACCCTGAGACCGCATTTCCTTACACACCTGAATACCATTAACACCGGGTAACATGATATCCAGTACCACCATGTCGAAATCATGGCTTCGCACCATCTGCAAGCCGGTATGCCCATCCATTGCCACACTTACTTCAAATCCAATCTCCTTCAAGCCCCTCTCAATCAATGAAATAACAGCAGCTTCATCTTCTATCAACAGTATCTTCATTTGTTTATATGCTTATTGCACACCAACAAAATAAGAATTTTTAAAAGAAAACCTTGAAACACTTTATATTGATAACTGTTCGAATCTTGTTGAACTTTTAACATCTCGAACAAATACCAAGTATGAACAATCGCTAATTGACATATCATCATGAAAAAAATCAGAGTTGCCTTATTGTCGTTTGGGATGTCGGGTAAAGTATTTCACGCCCCTTTTCTTCAACAACATCACGGTTTTGAACTGTATGCTGTTTGGGAACGTACCAAATCTGAATCCATTGAAATCTATCCGGATATTACCATTGTTAGATCACTCGATGCCATCCTCCAAGATAGTAGCATTGACCTGGTAGTGGTAAATACACCTACCAATACCCATTATGACTATGCCAAAAAAGTATTGGAAGCCGGAAAATCAGCCATTGTTGAAAAGGCTTTTACAACAACCGTTTCAGAAGCCAAGACACTTGCATCTTTAGCACAGGAAAAAAAACTACACTTATCTGTCTATCAAAACAGACGATGGGATAGCGATTTTCAAACGGTTCAAAAAGTTGTTCTGGACGGTATATTAGGCGAATTGCAAGAAGTAACTGTTCGTTTTGATCGTTTCAAAAACACAGTTGGCAATAAATTACATAAGGAACAACCCGGACCGGGTGCAGGCCTGTTGAATGATTTAGGACCGCATCTGATTGATCAGGCATTGGTGCTATTCGGAATGCCCGAAAAACTATTTGCTGATATCAGAATACTTCGACCCAATTCTTTGGTAGATGATTATTTCGATCTGTTGTTATATTATCCTTCCTTACGGGTTCGATTGACTTCTAGTTTATTGGTGAAAGAACCTTTACCAGCTTTTGTATTGCATGGAAGCAACGGATCTTTCATAAAAACGCGTGGTGATATTCAAGAAGCAGACCTGATTGCCGGAAAACAACCCGGCACTTTCAACTGGGGTATTGAACCCGAAAGCAATGATGGACTATTGCATATCCTGATGAATGGAAAAGACAGCAAACAAACAGTGAGTACCTTACCCGGTAATTATGGTATGTATTATGAGAAACTGCACCAGTCTATGATTCATAGCGCAATGCCACCAGTAACGGCTGATGAAGGCATTCGCGTCATGCAAATATTAGAAGCTGCAGTCAAAAGTCATGAAACACAAACAGTCGTAACCTTGTAAACACGTATTGGTAAGACATAAAAAAGAGGCTGTATCAAAAGTCCGATACAGCCTCTTTTTATTCGGGTACATGATGGAGAAAGTTTTCATTTAGGCGATTCTCAAAGCCTTCTTTTTACTTTTGAGACTTCCTCTTTCAATATCTAGCGTATCATTACATTTTTTTAGCGTCTTCCAAGAACTTAGCCAATCCGATATCGGTTAACGGATGTTTCAATAAACCAAGAATGGAGTCTAACGGACAAGTACAAACATCTGCGCCCAATTCAGCGGCTTTTGTAATATGTAAAGCATTACGAATAGATGCTGCCAATATCTCAGTCTTAAATCCTTGTATATCATAGATGTGTCGGATTTGACCGATCAGATCCATCCCATCCCAACCACTATCATCAATACGACCAATAAAAGGTGAAACATAAGTAGCCCCAGCCTTGGCAGCCAAAATAGCTTGTCCGGCAGAGAATACCAATGTACAATTGGTACGAATTCCATTATCTGTAAACCATTTGATGGCTTTAACACCGTCTTTGATCATTGGAACTTTCACTACAATGTTTGGATGAATGGCAGCAAGCTTTTTACCTTCTTCAACCATGGTAGCAAAATCAGTAGATAATACTTCCGCACTTACATCACCATCCACCAATTCGCAAATATTTTTGTAATGGTTGGCGATAGCTTCTTCTCCTTTAATGCCTTCTTTGGCCATTAAAGAAGGATTGGTTGTAACGCCATCTAAGATTCCTAAATCATGGGCTTCCTTAATTTGCGCAAGATTACCGGTGTCGATGAAAAATTTCATATAAGCTGTATTAAACCCCTCAGTGACTACTTCGGGGAGAAAGAAAAAATGGCAGGCTACTCACATCGCACCGCTACAACCGCCTATCCTTGCTGCATTCCTGCCCTGGGGAGGTTCAGCAGGAGCTGGTCGTGTAAGACCTGCCGGTGCAAAAGTAAGGGTTGAGACCTATTTTCCCTAATTTTTTGAACCATTAAACCGATACTCAAAAACCACTGCCGAAATTTCGAGAGTTGAGTCGGGTTACACCCAACAATTCATCATGCCGACCACTGAATGGGCGAAAATAAAATAGGATCAGGTATTCATTCTCTGTCTCCCAGTAATTGCCTTCCGCAAGTGAGGGATCAGCTTTTGCGAAACGATCTCCTATATCTTTTGTCAGATATTGATAACTGTAATAGCCCTGCTTTAAAAAAAGTGTTTTTTTATAGACTGCTTTTTCTGTATCGAATTCCATTTTTGAACTATCACTGGCCTGATTACCTGTCATCTCTCCTACCAAAAAAACATCTTTACCCACATAGGGTTTGCCGCCGGATGGTACGAGTGTAAAATCCACTTTTGCATAATCACCCTGCCACCAGGGATTAATGGATTCTGTGGTGGATATTTCATTCCATCCATTGCGATCACTAAAAAATGCATATCGGAGATCATTTCTTTGTAAATCGTGTCTGATATATATATGATACGGAAATGCAGAGCGATCTACACTTTCCACCCTGTCACTTTCAAAACGAAAACTTCTGAGATCTGCCCATCGAAATTCTTTCCCGGCAGGAAAAACTGCATCCTGCTCACCATTGTATTCCAATGCATTTCCACGAATAAAACTCGGTTGTAAATTAAAAGCAGCATCAGCCCAACGATTGTTCTGCAAAATCACCAGCTTGGTTTGCTGCTGTGGACTCATGATATTGAGATCTTTGGTACCAACCGTTATTTGTATTTTCTGATGCGTTCTGATCTGTGAACTATTGAATGGCTGCGATATTCTGGCTCCAATATTCACCCTGTCATCCACCACCATGATTCTTTTTGTAAAAGCCAGTTTTGAAGTGTCTCCATTCAAAAAAACCTTTAACAGATAATTACCACTTTTAAATGGCATACAATTTCTTTCCGGAAGCAATGCCTGATAATGCATGTACTTGGTCATAGCAATAGACGACATCCGATACTGTGTTAAACGATTCTGTGTAAACCCTTTTAAATAATCAAATGGATTCAATAGAGCCGGCTTCCAGTCCGCATTACACAACTCATAGGTATAAAAAAAATTTTTTACCGTACCACTGAGATCATCAAAATGCAATTCCAGTAAATCGCTAGTACCCAAGCGAATGAGTGGAACAGATTGCTGATCATTTTGCTGAAACAGTTTTACCGTTTGTATCCCTTCCATATAAATACGATCGGGTTCACGCTGTGCTGTTACAGCATAGGTAATGAGTAAGAAAAGAAGAAGCAAATAAGGCTGTTTCATGTGACAAGATGATGATGTAATAATACAAAGACTTTTATTAGCAATAAGGAAACATGCGGGATTGCCCTGCCATTCGTATTTTTACCAAAATCATGCCATTGGGATTTTCATTTGACATAGCCAAACGTATTGCATTTAACAAACAGCGATCTTTTTCTAGGTTTATTATACGTTTATCCATTGCTGCCACCACATTAAGTGTAGCGGCTATGATCCTCACCTTGGCATTTGTCAATGGTTTCCAACAAACAGTGGCTGCTAAAATTTTCAGCTTCTGGGGACATATCAGGGTACAGCACTATGAAGCAGGAAAATCACTCATCGCAGAAGAAACACCTTTTACCTACGATAGTAGCATCAGCCATATCATTCAGACTAACAATAATGTTCTGCGCGTACAGGCTTTTGCTACCAAATCAGCCGTTATTGAATCAAAAGGTGAGATTGAAGGTGTTTTGTTAAAAGGTATTGATCGGGATTATGACGGTTCAGAATTGAAATCATTTTTTACAGCAGGTAATTGGCTGCAGTTTGAAGATAGTAATTACAGTAAGCAGATCATTGTTTCAAAAGCCTTGGCTGATCAACTAAATATCGGATTGAATGATACCTTAAAAGTACATTTTGTCTCCTCCATTGATGATAGTCGCACCTATCGCAAGCTACAAGTAACAGGTATTTATAAAACGGGGATTGAAGAATATGATAAACTATTTGTGATCGGTGACATCCAACTGATCAGACGTATCAATGAATGGAGGAACGATCAGATAGGCGGGTATGAAGTGTTTGTAAAAGACTATACAAAAATGGATGCTGCGAGTCGGCAACTATCAGAACAGCTGCCTGTCGAATGGATGAGCCGAACCATTCGTGAAGTATACCCGAATATATTTGACTGGCTAAATATTCAGGATGTGAACCGCGATGTGATTTTTATTGTGATGTCGGCAGTAGCCATTATTAATCTCATCACCTGCTTACTGATTCTTATTTTGGAAAGAACAAGAATGGTAGGTATTCTCAAAGCATTGGGTGCTGATAACTGGACCATCCAGAAAATATTCCTCTATCATGCTTCAGTAATCACAATTACAGGTATTGTGCTGGGACTGATACTGGGTGTTGGCATCTGTTGGTTACAACAGCTAACAGGCTTTATCAGGTTGGACGAAACTTCCTATTATGTTCGTGAAGCACCTATGATCATTGTATGGTGGCAGGTCTTAGCTATAACTGTGGGAACCGCTATTGTATGTTATGCTTCACTGATCATTCCTTCGTTGTTGATACGAAAAGTTAATCCGGTAAAAGCCATACAGTTCAGGTAATTAATGAGGCCGTTTGAATTGCGACAATAAGATGCCCAATGCCACAGCAGCATTCAAAGATTCCGCTTGTCCGATTCTGGGTATCGTGATACGATGATTGATCAAAGACTGTAGATCCTCCCGAATTCCTTTGGATTCATTCCCGATCATTAATATGCCTGTACGAGGGGGCTGAATTTCATACATCGATTGTCCATCCAGTACAGCACCGTATATCGGTACCTTTTGCTTACTAAGTAGAGAAACGATATCGCGATACCAAACTTTCACCCGCATAAAACTTCCCATCGTAGACTGAATCACTTTAGGATTGTACAATTCAACTGTATCCTCACTGGCAATGATTTGATCAATCCCAAACCAGTCTGCAATACGAATGATGGTACCCATATTACCCGGGTCTTGTATACCATCCAATACCAATGTTAACTTATGATCCCATTGAGGTTCATACGTAAGTTCCGGCTGCTGAACGATGGCCAGCACCTGATTGGGGGTTTGCAGGGAACTAATCTTCTCTAATTCCTGTTCTGAAATAATGGTAACCGGATAATTCCCCTCGGGCATCACCCATTGGTCTGTTGCATAGATATTTTTAACAGGATAACCTTCGCTAATAAGCTCCTGAACCAATTTCACGCCTTCAACGATAAATAGCCGCTCAGCCGTTCTTTGTTTTTTGTGGCATAAAGATTGAATATATTTGAGCTCATTCTTGCTTAACATTGATTATGCTTTTGATCGGAAAAAGAGTTGTTTTAGAATATGGCATCTTGACTGTATTGTTAATGATCCTACTTCATTCCTGTTCCGTTCAACAACGTACAACAGTAAAAAATTACCCTACCCATAAACCTTTTGTTTACAGCAACAAGATCAATATTCTTAATGACCTTCCCAAAGATGAGAAAAAACGGCTAACTTATGAACTAGAGAATTATTGGGATGATAGCTTACAGGTCAGACTAGCACAGAGATATTTAGCGTGGTATCGTCTAAACAAGCCTCCTGTATTTGACAGCACTAATCTTGATCGCTCGATCAATTTCATGAGAGCTTATCTGAATAGTCAAGGTTATTTCTATCCAAATTTCAAAGACTCTGTTTTTATTGATACTGTCAAAGATCAATTACGTACAAATGTGATCATGGACATATCAACAGGAAAAAATATTACCATTGATTCTGTTTCCTACAGTTTCCAAGACTCCGCATTGAATGCATTGGTGCAATCTGAAATTTCAAAAAGCCTGCTAAAAAAAGGAGGACGCTATACCAAACAAGTGATTGGTGACGAACTGGACAGACTTACCAACTTATTCCGTCAGAACGGCTACTATAATTTTAGCAGAGATGACCTAAGAGCAGTGGTAGATACACTGGATAAAGAACTACTTCAACTAACACTAGATCCTTTCAAACAAGCCCAGCTCATTGCTGATGTTGCAAAGAAGAGAAACGAAAATCCTAGTTGGGATATCAATATTACCACTACCAGAAACTTAACTGACTCAACAGGTTTGCATCAATTCAGCTTTGGAAATATTTATTATTATCCGGAAACGAAACTTTATGATATCCCGGATAGTGTAAAAAGGAGAACTGATTTTATTGTAGATACTTTCAGGAGCGGTATCATGAAATATAAGCAGGGTATATTTCGATTTAGACCCATGCGAGAACATACTTACTTCAAGCGGGGAGATAAATACAATGAAGCTGATTATTTTAAAACTATTAATACGCTCGGACAATTGGGTGCTTGGCAACAGGTAGACGCTATTTTGGAACCTAGGAATAAAGATTCATTGGATGTTCATGTATTCTTGGTTCCCGCTACCAAACAATCTGTAGCAGCAGAGTTGGAAGGCAGCCGAAATTCGGGTGATGTGATTACCGGTAATACACTTGGTATCTCCATGAACCTTAGCTACAACAATAAGAATAGATGGAAACAAGCCATACAGCAACAAACTGTTTTGAGAACTGGGGTAGAATTAAATTTATTGAATCAGGCCAATAATCCGCTCTTTCAAACTTTTTTAGTAAGTGCAAGTCATACCTATGCTTTCCCTCGTATTCTCACACCGTTTCGCAGTTGGGGTAGTTCAAAAAAAATAGAGAACAAAAAAACCTCACTCACCCTTAACGGATCCTATATTGATAGAAGAAATTTTTATAAAGTGAATTCTTTTACAGCCAGTATTGGCTATGAATGGAGAAGCAGGAAAAGAAATGGAGATCATTTATGGTTGTACAAACCCCTAAATGTGGAATTGTATGGCATCACCCGATTAGCAGGACTTATTGATTTGATTCAGAAAAACCCATTTTTACAAGCATCCTTCAACGAGGGTAATATTGTAAGTCAAAGTTTATCATTCATTAGCACCAGTACCGGTAGATTGAATAGAAACAGAAGTCACTATTTCAGGGTAGGTATTGAAGAAGCTGGCGGATTATTTGGATTATTACCCGGATTGAGAAATAATATTTACCGGTATATCAAAACTGAAACTGAATATCGTCAAGTAACAAAGTATGATCAATCAGAATTGGCATATCGTGCATTTGCAGGCGTAGGATATAATTATGGTAATGACCCGCGTATCGGAAGAACCTTACCTTTCTTTAAACAGTTTATCGCCGGTGGTCCATACAGCATGCGTGCATGGGGCCTGAGGCAATTAGGCTTAGGTAGTTCTGTATTTAGTGATACTGTTAATAGTTCTTATCGCGATCGTTTTGGAGATGTTCAGTTAGAGGGTAATATCGAATATCGATTCACCTTGTTATCACTAGGATCATTCAAAGTAGGCAGCGCTTTTTTTGCTGACATCGGCAATATCTGGAATATCAAAAGAAATGATCAAGATCCCGACTCAAAATTTTCTTTCAGTAATCTGACTCGAGACTTAGCTATAGGTGTAGGTACGGGATTGAGATTTGATTTTTCTTATTTCTTGATTCGATTTGATTTTGCTTACCGTGTAAAAGATCCTGCCAGAAATAAAAATGGAGGATGGATGAGTATCAAAGATTTTGTATGGTCTGAAACAAGAGCTTCCGGACTCAAGATCAACAATATGGCTTTACAATTTGGTATTGGTCTACCCTTCTAAGTTCTCTTTGAGCTTTGTTATTTCTTGTTCAAAGGATTCAATACTGTGCGCATCTTCCACAGAGAAAATACCTATTCTGGTTCTCCGCAAACTACTCATATACCCGCCCACACCTAATGCCGCACCAAAATCATTGGCCAAACTTCTGATATAAGTACCTGTTGAACACACCACTCTAAAATGAACAACCGGCAATTCAATTTTTTCAATCGCAAACTGATGGATCGTAACAGGACGCGGCTCTAATACAACATGCTCACCCTTTCTAGCCGCGAGATAAACCGGCTTACCATCTTTCTTAATCGCCGAATGGGCAGGAGGAACCTGCATAATAGGCCCCATAAATGATATTGTAGCGTTGTGTATTTGTTCTTCTGTAAGATGAGTGACGTCTTTAATATTTTCAGGTGGCGATTCTAAATCATAGGTTGGCGTTGTGGCACCCAAGGTAAAAGTACCCGTGTACTCTTTCTCCATTCCCATATACTCATTGATCTTCTTTGTAAACTTACCTGTACAGATAATCAATAAACCTGTAGCCAAAGGATCAAGCGTACCGGCATGTCCAACTTTTGCAATACGTGTGAGTATACGTACTTTCTTAACAGCATCGAAGGAAGTCCACTCCAATGGTTTATCCAGCAAAATGACTTTGCCTTCAAGGTAAGGTTGTAATGCAGGATGTATTTCTTTTTGTCGCATTGGAGGGATAATGTATTTGCACGGATGCTGTGAATACTAGTAAGCTCTTGCAAATAAAACCCTTTGAGCAGAAGGCTTTCCACTAAGTATACAAACACCTTCTTCCGCCTGGTTGTCCAATGGGATACAACGTATCGTAGCCTTGGTCAATTCTTTGATCTTGTCTTCTGTTTCACCGGTGCCATCCCAATGAGCGGCAATAAATCCACCTTTAGTATCCAGTAGCTGAACAAATTCATCCCAACTATTCGCCAGAGTAATATGCTCGTCTCGATACTGTTTGGCTCTGTTGAAAATATTTTGCTGAATCTCTTCTAACAGGTTTTGTATATAGGTGGAAAGTCCATTCAAAGAAACCGTATTCTTTTCCTTAGTATCTCTTCTAGCTATTTCTGCTACATTATTTTCAAGATCACGTGCACCGATAGCCACACGTACAGGAACACCTTTCAATTCATATTCTGCAAATTTCCATCCCGGTCTGGCATTATCACTGTCGTCATACTTCACAGATATACCTAAGGTCTTGAGTTCTTTCATTAGCTGATGAACCCGCTCATCAATCTGTGCTTTTTGTTCCTCTCCTTTGAAAATGGGAACAATCACCACTTGTAATGGTGCGATACGCGGAGGTAATACCAATCCACTATCATCACTATGCGCCATCACCAATGCACCAATCAAACGGGTACTTACACCCCAGCTTGTAGCCCAAACATATTCCAGTTGATTATTCTTATCACTGAATTTTACATCAAATGCTTTTGCAAAATTCTGACCAAGAAAATGGGAAGTACCTGCCTGTAATGCTTTTCCATCCTGCATCATTGCTTCAATACAATAAGTGTCTTCAGCACCTGCAAAACGTTCGTTGGGTGTTTTCACACCCTTGATTACCGGAACAGCCATCCAATTCTCCACAAAATCGGCGTATACGTTTAGCATTTTGACGGTTTCGTCAACCGCTTCTTCTTTGGTAGCATGTGCCGTATGACCTTCCTGCCAGAGAAACTCTGCAGTACGAAGAAATAATCTTGTTCTCATTTCCCATCTTACCACATTCGCCCACTGGTTCACCAGAATCGGAAGATCACGATAAGATTGAATCCATGTTTTATAAGTATTCCAAATAATGGCTTCACTGGTTGGACGAACCACCAGTTCTTCTTCCAGCTTTGCTTCAGGATCTACAATGAGTTTTCCTTTATTAGTAGGATCGGTTTTTAAGCGATAGTGCGTAACAACTGCACATTCCTTTGCGAAACCTTCTGCATTCTTTTCCTCTGCTTCAAATAAACTTTTGGGAATAAAGAGCGGGAAATAAGCATTCTGATGACCAGTTTCTTTGAACATTCGATCCAATACATCACGCATGTTCTCCCAAAGTGCGAAACCATAAGGTTTGATGACCATGCAACCTCTCACGGCACTATAATCTGCCAAACCACCTTTAATAATGAGGTCATTGTACCACTGAGAATAATCTTGCGCTCTGGAAGTGATTTCCTTACTCATAATAATATTATAATTCTCTTAACAAAATAGATTGCTTACAGTTGTTAGTTGGCAAACTAATTGCCGCTGTTTACAGGAAGTCCATAACAGCGCAAATGTATGTAACTTCACATTATCTAACCTTCTCAATCCTGATGTTATGAAAAGAATGATACTTGGTTCATTGCTCACCATCGGACTCCTTTCAGGATGTTCTACGGCATATCAGAGCGGACAAACACCTGATGATGTTTATTACTCACCCGGCAGGGATGGCGGCAGCAGACGTGAAGAGGAGAAGGTAAGAGAACAGCAAGAGCGTTATGAAGAATATGCCAGCAGCCAGGATGATCGTTACTTACGTATGAAAGTAGCGAACAGAAACCGTTGGTCTGGTATTGATGACTTTGATTATTGGTACGACAGTCGCTATGACTTTTGCAGGTATAACCACTTCAGTAATTGGAATAGTTTCTATACCTGGAATAATCCATTGAATCCTTCCTTCAGCTATGGATTATGGAGAATGCAGCCCGGACTAGGATTTGGATGGGGATGGAACAATCCGATGTATACATTGATTGCTTATGCTTCCCCTAAATTTTATGCTGGCGGACGAACTTCCGGAAGCAATCTTTCCGCCTACCGCAATATAAAGGGCTTTAGTAACAACAATGGCGGCTACTACAATCCGAAAATAGGATCATTCATGAATTCCAATAATACGTCATCCAACAGTTTTGGAAGTTTGTTGAAACGCGTGTTTACTACCAGTCCCGGTAATTCTAGCTCAAGTTTTGATAGACCTGTAAGAAGTTTTTCAAATAGCAGCAGTTCTTCTGCAACCCCTAGCAGTTCTGCGGGTGGTAATAGTGGCGGCGTGAAAAGCACAGGTAGCAGTTCCAGTTCTGGTCGCGGAGGCAGGGGTAATTAATTCTTACACTTCAGGCAATAATAGATTCGGGTGTTGTACACCTCATACTAAACCTATACCCAAACAGATTGTAACATGAAAATATATTTACTATCCCTGACATTGATGCTCACCTTAATAGCATCTTCACAAAACCCAGATTATTCATTACGAACTGCCTGGTTCACACAAAATGGTTCTGCGAGAAATATTGCAACCGGTGGTGTGATGGGATCTTTAGGAGGCGAAATCACAGCCAGCCACGTGAATCCTGCAGGTATTGGATTATTCAAAACCAATGAATTCGTTTTATCACCCGGATTCTTATTGAACAACAACAAATTCAAATATCGCGGTTCTGATACCCTTAATAATAAGAACAGTTTTGGTTATGGTGCGTCCGGCGTTATTTTGAGTACGGGCGTTAACAGAAAAAGTAAATGGACCAGTAGTGCGTTTGCCCTTTCAGTAAACCAATTAGCCAGCTATAACAATCGAATTCAATTCAAAGGATTCAATAACATGAGTTCATTCTCAGAACAGTATCTGGAAGAATTGACTCGAGATCTTGCTGATACCAATGCTGCATTGAGCAATTATATCTTTGGTTCTTCTCTCGCGTTTAGAACCTTCTTGGTAGATACAGCGAATAATGCCAGTGGTAACTTTATCGGTTATCAAAGTTTGGTGCCGATTTCAACCGGTGTGAATCAATCTTATGATGCCACTACAAGAGGTGGATACCATGAAATAGCACTTGGCGTTGCAGGCAATATGGAAGATAAAATGTATGTTGGTGGAAGTCTTACCATTCCTGTTATTAGTTATTCTCGTGATCTGGTGTATCGTGAAACAGATGCTACCAGCAATCCCAATAACCAATTCAGCAGTTTTGAATTTCGCGAAACTTTTACCTCTCAAGGAGTTGGTATTGGAGCGAAAATCGGTACCATTTATAAACCAAAGGAACATTGGAGAATTGGCTTTTCATTTCATACACCTCAGTACATCACTTTTAAAGACAGAGTACGTGCTTCTATGACTGCTAATACTGAAAGTTATGCAGGTATTCGTTCCGAAAACAGTGACAATCTCAATAGCGGTAATCCAGGTAATAGCAATTATAACTTAATTACACCCTGGAGAGCCATTGTAAGCGCTAGTTATGTTTTCAGAGAAATCAAAGATACACGGAGACAAAGAGCATTCATTAGTGCTGATCTGGAATATGTTAATTATCGAGGCTCAAGATTTTCTGCCGAAGATAAGACAGACCAAGCACTCGTGAATTATTATGACCTTTTGAACGATGTTATTAAAGACACTTATAAAGGCAACATCAATTTCCGTTTAGGTGGTGAACTAAAGTATCATACGTTTATGTTTCGACTGGGTGGAGCTTATTATGGAAGTCCATACGCAGAGGAAGAACTAAAAGCCAATCGTATTCTGGCGACCGGAGGTGTGGGTTATCGCGATAAAGGTATTTTCATTGACCTCAGCTATGCACATGCATTCAATCGCGATGTTCAGTTTGCATATCGCCTCAATGATAAACCCAACACATTCGCGGAGCAAACCGGATCAAGAGGTTCTGTGATGCTTACACTTGGATTTAAGTTCTAAATAATCTAATCAATACCCTGTTCAAGCAGTATTTTTTGAATCTGCGATACAGGATCAACAGCAGCATTTACCCAGTGAATGCTGCTGTCTTTTTTAAACCAAGTCATTTGTCTTTTTGCGTATTGTCGCGTATGCTGTTGAATCAATTCAACAGCTCTATCATAAGCAATACTTCCATCTAAATGATCAAACAATTCCTGATAACCTACGGTTTGTAAAGCATTCAAATGCTTAAAGGGATACAATGCTTTGACTTCATCCAATAATCCCTGCTCCATCATTTGTTCAACGCGTAGATGAATGCGCGCATTCAATTCAGCCCTTTCCATTTCAAGTCCGATCTTCACAATTCGAAATGGTCTTTCAACTTTTTTGCCGATTCGAAAACTGGTTATCGATTTACCTGTCCCTTCCAGTATTTCTAATGCTCGTAATAACCTGTGGGGGTTTTGCTGTTCAGCAATTTGCCAGAAAACTGGATCACGCTTGGCCACTTCCTGTTGCAACCATGCCAATCCATTTGTAGCATAGCTCTGATTGAGTTCTTGTCTGATGGAGAGGTCTATTTCGGGCATATCATCAATACCCTCACAAAATGCTTTGATATATAAACCCGTGCCGCCTGTTACAATTAATGTGGAGTGTTGCTTAAAAATAATGGCTGCCTTTTCGAGCGCATAGGTTTCATAGATACCAGCATTTACTTCTTCATCAATAGAATGTGACGCAATAAAATGATGAGGTACGGTTGCCAGTTCTTCGGCAGAAGGACGAGCTACACCGATATTCATTTCACGATAGCATTGTCTGGAATCTGAAGACAGAATTTCCGTTTGGAACAACTGAGCCAATGCGATGGCAACAGCGGTTTTACCTACAGCCGTTGGACCAACAATCAATATGGCTGTATGTGAAGACAATGATTAGGGTTATATATCTTGATAACTACTTAAAAGATGCAAGGATTAAAAATCTTCTTCTGTACTTTCTTCAGCGCCAAAATCATCCCCATCAGATTCGCCCTCTTCTCCTTCTTCACCAAATCCATCCGATGCCTCTGTAAGATCATATTTCTCTTCAATATCAGCGAATTTATCGCCTAAAAGACTTTTTGTTCCATATTGTTGCGGACCGATACCTTCTACCCTGGATGTGACCGGATAGCTGAGTTTATTATTCTCTTCCTTACTCACATTGATCAACTCCACTAAAAAAGTCCAGTTTTTTGCAAAATCGTAGAGATAAATAAATTTTTGATTGGTATCACGAATCTCGCTACCAATCGTGGTATCACTCATAAGCAAGGGCTCTGCTACATATGATTTATCATATCGCTCAAAACTGATCTCACGACCACGTTGCCAATTATCATTACTCCTAAAAAAAGTAGCCTGGTGCTTCTGATCAAACTCATAGGCTTTCAGGATCGCAAAATGCAAATCGATAAAGTATTGTGTATGCTTGATCACAATATCGCGGTACACCGCATCATCTTCCTCCAAATAAACCCTGAATTTCAGAATGGCCATTCTAAATGCTTAAGTCTTTTATAATAAGTAAAAACAACAGTATTTGTTGTCATCAGAAACGCTAAAATACAATTTATTCAATGGCCTCCAAGTCCAGTTCTTTCCCCTTTTCTAACATGAACTTTTTTGCCGCTTCATATTCGTTAGGAATAACCCCATCTAATATGGCTTCACGTATAGCATCTTTGATAATACCTACTTGTCTGCCGGGAGTTAACCCAAATGTTGCCATGATGATTTCCCCGGTAATTGGTGGTTGCCAGTTTCGGATTCGATCTGCATCCTCCACTTCCAATAACCGTTCTTTAACCAGTTCGAAATTTTGAAGATACCTTTTTACTTTATGCTTGTTTTTACTGGTGATATCAGCAGAACATAGCATCATTAAAGCATCAATATCTTCACCCGCATCAAACAACAATCTTCTTATCGCACTATCAGTGATGTTTTCTTTTGTAAGACTTATAGGACGTAAATGCAGTAATACCAACTTCTGTACCTGCTTCATCTTTTCATTCAATGGCAACTTCAATTTCGAGAAGATTTTAGGAACCATCCTAGCGCCTACCACTTCATGTCCATGAAAAGTAAAACCATGACCTTCTTCAAATCTTTTAGTAGCAGGTTTCCCAATATCATGCAAAAGCGCTGCCCATCTCAACCATAGATCGTCAGTGGATGTTGCCATATTATCCAACACCTGCAGGGTATGATAGAAATTATCTTTATGACCCAGACCATCGATATATTCCGCTCCATGAAGATCTACCATTTGAGGGAAAATTTTTTGTAACAGACCTGTCTTAAATAAAAGATCCCATCCAACCGAAGGTTTTTCGCAGAGCATGATCTTGTTTAGCTCATCAGTAATCCGCTCTTGTGAAACAATACTGATTCGATGCACATTGGCAGCGATAGCAGCCAGTGTTTCAGGCACAATGGTATAGTTCAGTTGCGCCGCAAATCGAATGGCTCTCATCATGCGCAAAGGATCATCACTGAATGTTTGTGAAGGTTCTAATGGTGTTACAATGATTTTGTCACGAATTGACTGTATCCCATTAAAAGGATCGATAAGTGAACCATAATCCGCAGCATTCAAACTAATGGCCATTGCATTGATGGTAAAATCACGTCTATTTTGATCATCTTCAATGGTCCCGGGAACCACTTCAGGTTTGCGACTGTTCTTCGCATAACTTTCTTTGCGTGCACCCACAAATTCAATTTCCAAATCATCGATTTTGATCTGTGCTGTTCCAAAATTTTTAAAAAAGGAAACATAAGGTTTGGGATGAAATGCCTCAGCCACTTTATGAGCGAGACTGATACCATCCCCAATACAAACAATATCAATATCCTTGGTAGCCCGGCCAATGATTTTATCACGCACAAAACCGCCTATCAGGTAACAGGGCATATTGAGAGATGCCGCTGCTTTTCCTATCTGTTGAAAAATAAGTGCTTCTTTATCTGTACAAACAATATCCATGCGGTGCAAAGGTAACTTGTTTCCTTATTTATCAGGAACTGAGACTATTCACTAGCTGTTCAGTTTGAATCGTACGGGCACACTTGAAATGTTTTTCCGGACAAGTTTGATGCCCATGTAATCCGCAGGGTCTACAAGAAAGAGGTTCGATCGTCTGAATAACATGGCTGTTATCAGAAAGTGGACCATAACCAAATCCGGGTATCGTTGAACAATATACTGCCGTTACAGGCGCATTCATGGCGGAAGCAAAATGCATAGGTGCTGAATCATTGACATAATTCATGACTGCATTTTTCATCAAAGCAGCTGATTCAAGAAAAGACAAATATCCACTAAGATCGGTTGCCTTATCCCCTGATTGTAACCGTATCTGATCACAAAGGTTTTTATCACCGGGTGCCCCCAATAAATAAATGGTATAGTCGTCTGGAAGTTGGCGGATCAAGTCCACCCATTGGTCTGCAGGATATTGCTTTGTGAACCACACAGATGCCGGTGCAATACAGATATAAGACCGCTGCTGATATATTTTTACTTTTTCAAAAGCTTCAGCTGTAGGATATAAGACGGGTTTAGCTGCATTCGCATCTGTCAATGAACGAATCAATGCATGATTTCTTTGAATTTCATGATGGGCATCAGCTTGTACGGAGAAATGATGAGGAACAATATCCGTGAAGAAAAAACGAAATGGGTTTTTATCAAACCCAATTTTTCTGGAAGCCCCGGAAAAAGCAGTCAGGAAACCGGTAGCAAAATAACGTTGTATATTGATGACTGCATCATATCTATTTTGTCGGATCGACTTCAATAATTGAAAAAGATGTCGATACTTATCAGATTTTTTATTCCAGATCAATACCTCGTGCAAAAAAGGATGCCCATCAAATAATGACTCATTGCCTTTTCTTACCAAAATATCCAATGCTGCATCAGGATAATATTGATGAAGCTTTTCCAATAAACCAGTGGCCAATACCACATCTCCAATAAAAGCAGTTTGAATAACCAGAATGCGCTGCATGGCACAAAGCTAATACAAAGGAATTTGTATCGATTGTTTACTCGTATTCGAGTTCATTGCTGAAGAACTCCCAATCGAACAACAAATAGGTAGAAATAAGTTGTCTGAGACCTCTTCGTCTTCTTCTTTCTGAAACTTTGGTCTGATTGAATTTAGCAGAGCTAATAGCATGACGCTCTAGCCCCAGATTGAGGATAGCCTGCAGGAAAGGCTGCATTTTCTCAGTAGGAACATCGAGTATTACGCGTGCCATATTTTTTGCTTACTTTAAATTTGCATTTTATTACAAGAAAAGCAATTAAAAGTTCAACAAAATTTTTGCCAAAAATGCTCAAAAACAAGCTAAAGCGCTCAATTACAGCTAATTAACAGATTTTGTGATTTTCACACAGGTTTATGCACAATTAGGAGCGAATGATGATCAATTCGCCATTTTTATCCCATCGTACCACTGAAGAGGGTTTATAGTAGTTATCATCTGATTGTCGGTAACGAACCACATAATCCACTCCTTCTTTGATTAAGGGGTCGATATCCTGAAAAGACCTAGGTGCCGGATAACCGGAAAGATTTGCAGAAGTGCTGACAATCGGCTTCTTAAACCTTTTGATCAGGTGTTTACAAAATGAGTCTGAAGTGATGCGTATGGCAACCGATCTATCATCTGCCAATAATTGATCAGCAAGTCGCACCCCACCTTCATACACTACTGTTATCGGTTTACTCACCCCTTTGATATAGTCAAACACCTGCAAATCAGGTTGTGTAACATACTGCAGTATTTCTCTCTCATCTGCCATCAAAACCACCATCGGCTTATGATCCGGACGTTGTTTCAACCGATAGATCTTTTCTACAGCCATTTCATTGGTAGCATCACATCCTATTCCCCAAATGGTATCTGTGGGATAGAGAATGAGTCCACCTGTATCGAGGATCTCTAAACAAGCATCAATATCATGTTGAAAAGGCAGCATTGTCATTGCAATGTACAAATTGTGCCCAATATGACTTTCAAGCCCCATACTTTCTCACGAACTTGTATGTTTGCAAAAATTTTAGGTAATGGAACTGAAAAAACTCATTGAAGAAGCCTGGTCGAACAGGGAGTTATTACAAAACAATACATACAGTGATGCAGTGAGAGCTGTCATTGAAGAAGTAGACAAAGGAAGATTAAGAGTGGCATCACCGGAACAAGATAAGTGGGTGGTGAATGAATGGGTGAAGCAAGCTATTTTAATGTATTTCGGTATCCAACAAATGCAAACCTGGACATTGCCGCCGTTTGAGTTCTATGACAAAATGTTGCTGAAAAGCAATTATAAAGAATTGGGGGTGAGAGCCGTTCCACATGCTGTTGCCCGATATGGCGCATATGTGGCGCGTAATGTGGTATTGATGCCCAGCTACGTAAATATTGGAGCTTATGTAGATGAAGGTTCGATGGTAGATACCTGGGCAACAGTAGGTAGTTGTGCGCAAATAGGCAAAGGTGTACACTTGAGCGGTGGTGTCGGCATTGGCGGTGTATTGGAACCATTACAGGCCAGTCCGGTGATCATCGAAGACGGTTGCTTTATTGGCAGTAGATGTATTGTAGTAGAAGGTGTAATCGTTGAAAAAGAAGCGGTTTTGGGTGCCAATGTGGTACTCACACAATCCACTAAAATCATCGATGTAAGCGGTAATGAGCCCATTGAATACAAAGGAAGAGTTCCGGCCAGAAGTGTGGTTATCCCGGGCAGCTATACCAAAAAATTCAATGCCGGCGAATACCAAGTAAGCTGCGCACTCATCATCGGACAACGCAAAGCCAGCACCGATTTAAAAACAAGTCTGAATGATGCGTTGAGAGATTTTAATGTGAGTGTTTAGTCCTTAGCCAATAGCAAATGGGTTATAGTGTATCGAAGTAAAGATTTGCTATCAACCATATGCTATAACCCATTTGCAAAAAAGTGAACCCATCATCAAACAAAATCAACACACTCGGCTTTCTGATCACCATCAGCGGTGCTATCTTCTTTTCTACGAAGGCCATTTTTGTAAAGTTGGCTTTTCAGGATACCAAAGTGGATGCGGTGACTTTGTTGTGTTTGCGAATGCTCTTTTCACTTCCATTTTATATCGGTGCCGCATGGATCGCACATAGAAAAGAGGGTGTGGTTCAACTTACTCGAAAGCAATGGCTATGGGTATTAACCATGGGAATATTCGGCTATTACTTGAGTAGTTTATTTGATTTCATCGGATTACAATATGTATCAGCAGGTTTAGAGCGATTGATTCTTTTTCTTTACCCCACGTTTGCAGTGCTGATCAATACTTTTTACTTCAAAACAAAGTTGAGTCGCATACAAGTATTGGCATTAGTGCTGACCTATATTGGTATTGGAACTGCTTATTGGGGTGAGATCAGATCAGCACAATATGGACCTCAATTCTTCTATGGATCATTCATGATCTTTGTATGTGCTGTAACTTATTCATTTTATTTGGTGGGTACTGGTAGACTCGTAAACGCAGTTGGCGCCACCCGATATACGGCTTATGCCATGCTGGCTGCCAGTGCCGGCATTTTCACACACTTCTTACTCACACATCCTGTTCAGAATGTGGTTATGACTTCATCATTGGCGGGTTATGGAATTGCACTCGCCATTATTGCCACCGTTTTACCCTCATTTATGATGAGTGTTGGCATGAAAAAAATAGGCAGCAATAATGTGGCGATTATTACCAGTATTGGCCCTGTGTCAACCATTCTACAAGCGCATTTCTTCCTGGGTGAAACCATCATACCTGAACAAATATTGGGTACCGCATTGGTAATTGTAGGTGTTATACTCATTGGATGGCAATCAAAGATTGCGACTGAACCCAGTTGATGTTCCTTATTTTTTACCGACATTTTTCCGCCACTTACCGCCCCTTCACCTCTTATTACCTATTTCCACTTTTGAAAGGATCATAGCAGCATTAGTTTCGTCCTAAATATTGATGGTATGAAAAATAATGGTTACGATATCAGAAACTATAACGATAGATTTTTTACCGGTATTGTTATGATCATAGTAGGTGGTGCTATCCTTTTAAAAAGATTAGGCTTACCATTTCCGGGTTGGCTCTATGACTGGTCGGCAATTGTGATCTTGATTGGCCTGATCTCAGGTATCAAAGTAAGATTTAAAGGTGTGTCATGGATCATCTTTATGTCGATCGGTGTATTTTTTATGCTTGATGAAGTAGTGAAAGACAAGAATATTCGTCCATATATCTGGCCTGCTCTTATTATAGGCATCGGACTCATTTTGTTATTCAGACCCAAAAGAAAAACCATTAATATTCAAGATGTGGAAGAGGGTTTGCCTTCCGTCATCACGGAAACAAAACCCTATGATACGGAAGTGAATATGGCAATAGATGATTACATCGACTGTACCTCTGTTTTTGGTGAAGTGAAAAAGATGGTCACCTCAAAAAGCTTCAAAGGTGGAGAAATCGTATGTTTCATGGGAGGTTCTCAAATCAATCTTACACAGGCAGATATACATGGCCCCATTTTTTTAGAAGTGACTATTGTATTTGGGGGCACTAAAATAGTGGTACCTCCTAACTGGGAAGTAAGATCTGAATCTGTTGCTGTGTTTGCAGGTATTGAAGACAAAAGAAATTTATTGCCCGGCAGCAGATTTGATCCCAATAAAATACTCATCATAAAAGGTACTTCTGTATTTGGTGGTATTGAGATCAAAAGTTTTTAAATCTAACCTGTTTCAATCATGGAATGGTATCTTGCCAAACTCGTGTATCGCTTTCAGCCTAAAACAGCCAATGCTGCAGTTCATTTTGAGGAACAGATCAGACTGGTAGAGGCTGAAGATGAATTACATGCTTTTCACAGAGCACAGCAAATAGGTAGCCAGGAAGAATGTCATCTGGAATATGAAGATGGACTACCCATTCATTGGTATTTTATAGATGTTACAGAGCTCTTGAAATTGCACAGCATGATGGATGGTGCTGAAATACTCTCCCAATCACACCAAACAAATGAGCCGGAAGCATTTCAGAAAAATATCAGGTTAAAAGCAGGATATTTGTTAGCCAACTGTACCGATCAATTCCTTCAATCCAGATAACACATGGTTACATCCATTACAAAAGGGCGAAGTTTCTACCTTGCTTTTACCTCTTGGTGGATAGTATGGACTGTCATTCATGTATGGGTTTTGGATGAATACCAGATCAAACTATTGTCTGCCTTAGCCGATGCGTTTATTTCCAATTTTTTGTTGGCTTCTTTCTGCTTACTAGTTGTCAACAATATGCAATACTATCTTCCCCGAAAAGAACGGTATTGGTATATTCTCATTGTGAGTCTGGTATTGAGCAGTATGTATCTTTTTATTAGCAGGTTAATTCTTCGTTTTATTTTCAAGGAAGATGATATGTACCTGAACTTACTCAAACAATCATTTTATATCAGGTATATCACAGGCTTTTTGATGATTGGTTGTATGTCAATGATCAGTTTGTTATGGTATACCCTGAAAGAGCAACAAGAAAACGAACAAAGAAAAGAGGAAGCAGAAAAAATTGCAAAAGATGCTGAATTATTAAAACTCAGACAACAATTACAACCGCATTTTTTATTCAATAGTTTGAACTCGATCAGCGCTCTTGCAGGTACCCAGCCAGAGAAAGCAAGACATATGATTCAACAATTATCGGATTTTTTACGCGGCACTTTGAAAAAAGAAGAACATCAATTGGTGACATTACGTGAAGAAATACATCATTTACAATTATACCTCGATATTGAAAAAGTACGTTTCGGTCATCGCTTGCAAACAGTTTTAGAGATCGAAGACCAAGCATCAGACATGTTAATACCGGTTCTGTTGTTACAACCTGTTGTAGAGAATGCTATTAAATTCGGGTTGTACGATACAACCGAAGAAGTATTGATCCGTATCATTGCTACTGCAAAAGATGATCAGTTATTAGAGATACTGATCCAAAATCCATTTGACCCTTTAACATCTGTTCATACACATGGTACCGGTTTCGGACTAGCTTCTATTGCCCGAAGATTATATCTCATGTATGCACGTCAGGATCTGATCAAAACGGAAAGACAGGAACAATTATTTTCAACCCATATTGTTATCCCACAGTTGAATCATGAAAGTAATCATCATTGATGACGAGCCCTTGGCAAGAGGCATCGTAAAAGAATATTTACAATCCTATACTGATCTTCAGGTAGTACAGGAATGTGGCGATGGATTTGAAGGTGTAAAAGCCATTCAGCAATACCAGCCCGACCTTGTAATCCTTGATATTCAAATGCCAAAAATCAATGGCTTTGAAATGCTGGAGCTGATTGAAAATCCGCCGGCGATTATTTTCGCAACGGCATTTGAAGAATTTGCTATCAAAGCATTTGAAACGCATGCTGTCGATTATCTCTTGAAGCCATTCAGTAAAGAAAGATTTCAAAAAGCAATAGAAAAATGGAAGCAGACTGAAAGCGGAACACAACAAAATATAACCCATGAATTGATCGATGCCGCAGCCATATCACCTCAACAACAGCATCGAATTGTGTTGAAGGATAATGGCAAGATCAAAATCATTCCAACACAGCAGGTACAATATTTTGAAGCAGCAGATGATTATGTGAAAATCCATACTGCAGATGGTGTTTTTCTAAAAAATAAGACTATGCAATTTTTCGAGCAGAAAATGGATGCCGGTAATTTTGTGAGAATACATCGCTCTTACTTGGTCAATATACATCTGATCAGTAGAATAGAGCCGTATGAAAAAGATAGTCATCTTGCCATTCTTAGTATTGGCGTTAGATTACCGGTAAGTAAGACCGGGTATGTAAAATTGAAAAATGTACTAGGGATTTAATTCAATCCTTAATTAGACCTGTCTTTGAAAGAAAATTTCTCAGCTGTTTCAACTATAATATCAGGAATACTGGCGAAGTCTTTGGCTTTATCTAAAAAATAATCAGCTCCTGCCTGCATACATTCATTTCTATAGCCGGATAGTGTATTATTGGTGAGTATGACAACGATAGGATCAATAGATTTGTTAGAACGGATGTCTTTCAACATCTGCAAACCGTTTTTACCGGGCAGATTAATATCCAGAAAAATTAATGTGGGGTTATATGCTTCAATCCATTGATTCGCCTCTTCGGCACTTGTGGCTGTTCTTACTTCTTGAATCTGTTCCATGCCAGCCAATAAATGCTGTACACGTTGCAGAATAAATTCGGAATCATCCACCAATAATATTTTCAGCATCTTCCCTACCATAACAGATACAGACATGGTTCAAAAGTTTTAAAGAGCTTTGCAGGAAAATACCTGCAAAGCTCATACAGCCTAAGCTGTAAGGTTTTTCCAGGACAATAAGTTAAAGTCAACCTATATAGGCGACAGTTTTGGATTTAGATAGGGATAGAGGAATTTAAAAAGAGATAATCGGCTACTGGTGGGGGAAGCTCGACTATACAAAGGACAATCAATACATCTGTTCTTCCAATACCATGAACTGTGAAATCAATGTAGTGATTCCACTACACAAAATCTGTTATTTCACGGTTACAAGATGTTATTTTGAATCGCATACTTCACCAATTCAGCATTGTTATGCAGTTTCATTTTATCCATGATCCTAGCTCTGTAAGTACTGATGGTATTCACATTCAGGGATAGTATTTCTCCGATTTCAGAGATACTTTTTCCCATAACAATCATTTTAAATACTTCGAATTCTCGATCAGATAATTGTTCGTGGGGAGCTCGCTGGTCTTTTTGTTCTAAAGAACCTGCCAGTACTTCCGCAACTTCACTGGTAATGTATTTACGACCACTTAGAATTTGTTGTACTGCTTTTACCAATTCATAAGGAGCGCTTTCTTTTGTGAGATAACCGGAAGCTCCTGCTTTGATGGCCCTTACCGCATATTGCTCAGGTGTATGCATACTCAGCATTAAAACGGGAGTATTCGGAGCGTGTTCTTTGATTTGCTTGAGAATTTCAATACCGGAATATCCCGGCATGCTGATATCGGAAATAATAATGTCCCATTTTTCACTGATTGCTTTTTTAAAAAGATCAGCAGAATCAGCCACATCTTGTACTTCAGCCAATGGCATGGCTTCCATCAAAATCTTTCGCAAACCTTCTCTGATTAAGCTGTGATCATCTGCAATCAAAATTCTCATGGATATCTCCTTTTCAGTAAGTAATGGTTGTCTGTATTTTCAAAAATACACATCTATTCGTTCTATACACGGATTATTGAATGAGATTATTGTTTTGATACACATAATTATTTTGATAAACACCCCATCAGATCTTATCAAAAACAATGGTTGAAGGATCATCCTTTGTAAAAAAACGGTTAATGCTACTAGAAAAATACTTCTTTTTTAATAAGAAAAGAAATTTGTACCCGCTGAAACAAAAAAGAGAGTGGGGCAACTGGTTGCCCCACTCTCTGGTCTTTACTACGAGGTATAGGATTAATATGCTAAAGGAGATTGGATCGAAAGAAAAATGTAATAAGAGATTATTACATTTTTTTGGTTTTTTGGATATCGGCGAAATAACTCTTTCGAATCATTTACTATATGCAAGATACGTTCGTCTATGGCGAAGTAGTGAGATTATTTCACGGATTTATTCCGTTTAAAACACGGAATTTTAGTCACAACTTTAAGAAGCAATATTCCAAAAAATATTTTAAAATATTAATTATCAATATCTTATAAAGAAAAATATACTAATATTCTATAAATTGTATATACAAACTGCAGGGATCAACTACAACGCGAGATAATATCGTTGATTTTACTTTCATCCAAAGGCTTAGAAAATATATCTGTTACAATTGCGTAAGTCTTGGCTTTATCAATATCCTCGTAGTATACAGAAGATGTAAACATAATAATGTGAATTTTTTCAAAACCCGGTCTTTTAAGCTTCTCAAATTCAGCTAAAAACTCCCATCCATCCATAACGGGCATATTGATATCCAACAGAATGATATCAGGCAAAAGTTCAGGCTGATCCGCTCTTGCATGTAAAAAATCAATGGCTTCCTGTCCATTCAAAACCGTATCAATTTGGGGAGAAGGCAAGTATATCTTCAACATTTCCCTACTCAGAAAATTGGTTACATCATCATCATCAACCAGCAAAATATGATGAGCAGGTTTACTCATAGGATAATTTTTTTTTTTTCAGGAACACATGAAACATGCTACCCTTATTCACAATACTTTCTACGGCTATTTTTCCTTCCAACGCTTCTATTTGGTTCTTAATAATATACAATCCCAAGCCTTTTCCGTCTTTATTGTCATGAAAACGCTGATATAAGCCAAATATTTTGTTGCCATATTTTTCTAAATCAATACCCATGCCATTGTCTTTCACATACAGGATCACAAATTCTCCATCTTCTTCAGTGCTGACTGTAATTTCAGGGGCCTGATCTGGTTTTCGATACTTGATGGCATTGGTTAATAAATTTAATAAAATACTATGTAATACTTTTCTGGAAAATAAAATGGAAGGGGCTCTTGAGAAGTCAGCATGAATCACTGCTTCTTTTATACGTATTTCCTCTGAAATTAACTCCAATACTTTTTTTAGCTCCTGATCAAAATACAAAACCTGATCTTTTTCTGCCATATTCGCCCGCGACGATAGAATTTCATTGAGATCATTCAATGTGGCATGTAATCTTTCAACACTCATTTCCATTTTTTCGAGAAAAACATGGTTGCGTTCTGATAAATGTTCTTTATCAAACAGACTCAGTAAACTGATCAGATTCGCAACAGGAGCACGTAAATTATGAGAAGTGATATAGGCGAATTGCTGTAACTCTCGATTGCTATGCATCAACTCTTGCGATAATTGCCTCAACTCGATTTCTTTTTGTTTGATATTATCAATGTCTAAATGAATTCCTGATAATCGAATAGCCCTGCCGGTTTCATCGCGCTTACTGGCTTTACTCATGGTGAGTACCCACTTCCACCTCCGATCCTTTGTACGCATACGGATCATTGCTTGATATATTTCACTTTTCCCTTCCAAATGATCATTCAGCAATTGCATGAGACCCGCTTTTTCATTGGGGTGTAGTAGCTGTTCAAAAGTGGAAAAACTATTCGCTAGTTCATCGGGTTCATACCCCAACATCATTTTCCATTGATCATTGAAGTATACTTCATTATTTGTAATATCCCAATCCCATATACCCAAACCGGCTGCTACAGTAGCCATTTCCAGTCTTTGTTCGCTAATACGGAGTAATTGTTGCGCATGGGCTCTTTCAATAATTTCCGCTTCCAATTCTTCTGTTCTTTTTTTAACCGCTTTACGAAGCGAAAATCCATACAATACAGATATCAGTAGTAAAGAAAGAACGATGATGGATATATAAACTGCATTTTTGAAAAACTTAGAACTTACTTTCTGCGTGCCGTCATATAAAAACCCGGTGAGATCTGGTATATCTCGAATTAAGCCAAGCCGACTATGAATTTCTATGATATGTCTCCATCGACCTTCATTCATATGACCGATCTCAACAAGATCCGGTAATATCAATTTACGCATGGCTTCTGCCTCTACTAATAAATCATCTTTGGTAACACCTCGCTCTTTTACACCCGGTAAACTGAGAATATAATCTGCCATCTCACTGGTATGACTCATCGCGTACGCCCAGCCTTTAAAACTTGCTGTAGTAAATTTCTGAACCAATAGTGGCTCTGATTCTGCCAGCTTCTTTTGGGTAAATAAAACATCCCCATAAAAATCAATTCCATAATTGATCGGGAGTATATAAGAGGGGTCTACCCCCATTTTTCGAAGCTGATTGACTTCTACTGAAATATAAGCAGTGATCGCATCTGCTTTATCCTCTATCAGATCTGTATTTCTCCAACTATGGGATAATATTTTCAATGAATCAGGCGCTATTCCCTCGCGAAGAAATACTGCTTTCAATTCTGTCCAACCTTGATCCGGCGATGCCATCAAACGCTTACCAATCAGATCGGAAGGAACATAGATATTTTTATTTTTGAGCGATAAGATAGTATAAGGAGAATGTTGAAAGATAGCACCCAAAGCTACCAGCGGTTTTCCATTGGCATACTCTACTACCAGATCAGAACCCGTAATACCAAAATCTGCTTCATTATTCAAAACCTGAGGTACGGGTGCATGCATGGGATCTCCCGGCATCAGCTTTACTTTGATTCCCTGTTCCTGATAATATCCTTTTTTTTCTGCTGCATAATATCCCGCAAACTGAAATTGATGCCACCATTTCAATTGAACGCGGACGGAATCATCTGCTGCGAATAATTGGGAGACACTGATCAGAATCAGCAAAAAAATGATGCAATGTTTACAATGGGTGGGGTGTCCTTCAAACACTTTGATCGTATTACTTACTCAATATACTTTTTTTTTAGTTCTGCGTGTGATTGAACAAAAAATTTGGTACAGAGATAAAAAAAAAGAGACAATAGTGATTGTCTCTTATGTGCCCAGGACTGGATTCGAACCAGCACACCCGTGAAGGCGCTGCGACCTGAACACAGTGCGTCTACCAATTTCGCCACCTGGGCAGGTGTTTACCAGCTATACAGCTGTTGTTTCAGGGCTGCAAATATAATAGCAAAGCGTGCTTTTGACAAAGTAAATTTTGAAAATGAACCATCGAAGGAAGCTAAAGCACCATTAAACTACATCCTCTGATATCACTATGGTCTAATCGGCCCCAAACTTCAAACCTGCCATCTTCATATACCCGACCTACATCTTCTGTGGTTATGAAAGAACAGCTATACACATTAGCCAAATCAATCAATTGTAGCACTCCTTTACCAGCTTGTCCTATTCCTAAAGGATCTTCCTCATCTCTTGCCATAACTTTTAACCAGGGTGGACATTCAAAAATGCCATCACCTGTTGAATAGGCCTGACTTAATAATTCAGTCATACCATATTCAGAATGGATATAAGACAGCCCTAGTTGTTGTGCTAAAAAGCCATGTACTTCTGCTCTGGTCATTTCTTTTCTTCTCCCCTTCATACCCCCGGTCTCCATCACGATGGTATGTTTGAGTTGTTGCGGAAACGCGGCAGCAAAATCCAGTAAACCAAAAGTAACCCCTAGCAAAAGCGTTTTTTGTCCGGATGCCTCCAATGCTTTCAGTGTATGGTCTAATTCCTGATGATTATACAGATAAAAGCCGCTGTGAGGGTGTTGGGTCATTTGTATCAATTCTTCCGCCATCATCACCAAGGAAGAATGTTGTCTTTCAAGATACGCGGGTAATAAGGCCAGTATACACCACTCGTCAATCTTACCATAGAACCTTTCAAAACCGTTGATGAAACTTTGTCGGTACAAATGCAAATCCCTTACCCAATGCCGGCTATTTTGTATTTGCGTGGTACCACTACTTTCAAAGAAATAAGCAGCATCCTCACCTGTTAATACCTTTTTTTGCTTAAAAAAAGATACAGGCAACGAGGGAATTTGTTCCGGTGTCTTTACTCTATGCGGATCGATACCCAGTAATGCACACCATTGATGATATACCCGATTATACTGGTACTGAAACCGAAAAATATCCATGCACACTTCATCGAAATGGTCAACAGAAAGAGAGAAAATATTGTTAACATCGAAGGGTAAACCGGTCATCTATTGTGATGTTTTAACTAAATTTGATATGAAAGCAGTACGAATGAAGGCAAAATTATTGATAATAAGCACAATTCTGCTGGCAGTTGCTGCCTGCAAGAAAGATACCTATACCACGAAGCCTCAGTTGACCTTTAAAAGTGTCAATGGTACCAGTTTTGGTCTCAATTCAGCCATTATCTTTTCTATTGAATTTACAGATAAAGAAGGTGATATTCAGGATAGTATATGGGTACAGAAAGTAACCAAGACAAATGGATGTACCAATTTCAGTGATCGTGTGAAAATACCTTCCTTCACACCTACCAATAACCTGAAAGGTACTTTCGAGATTGGTTACAGCACCGGTAATATTCCCAATAGTAATTATACTGTAATTCCTATTTGTAGCAGAAACGATACTTGTTTTTTCCGTTTTTGGGCCAGTGACCTTGCGAAAAACAAAAGTGATACCGTTGTATCACCTGATATTATCATCAGAAGATGATCGTGCATTCATCAGCTGCATGGGTTGTACATATTATGGTGAAAACACTTGAAAAATTATTCCATACTTTTTTCTTCGGTAATTATTTTTATGGCATTTGTGCTGTAGCATTATCGATAGAGGCTTCTTTGCAACAAGGTTATTCACTCAATCACCCATTTTGGTATATCCTACTTTTTGTCGGAACGGTTATTTATTACACCATCGCCTACCTACATGAAAAGAATAGTACCAGTATCAATCCAAGAACCATTTGGTACAAAGAACATCAGGCTTGGATCAGAAAATCGCAATGGCTTCTCCTACTCATAGCCGTAATTACTGGATCTTATTTAGTTTTTCTATATGGTTCAGGTATTCAGTTTGTCAAAACCTGGCAATGGATCATCATACTTGTATTTCCTACACTGGCAGTTTGGTATTATGGCGACGCTATTCCCTGGTTGCATAAAATAAGCTTACGATCTAAAGGGTGGATCAAACCCTTTGTCATCGGTTTTATATGGGCCGGAGTAGTAAATATTTATCCTGCCATCCTTTCCGTCATTGAAAACAAGAGTAGTTATGAACCCGATGTCTTCCACTTTTTGCTGTTTCTCAAAAATGGCATGTTTATCTCCATGTTATGCATCCTTTTTGACATCAAAGATTATGCGACAGACTATAACGAAGAGCTGAAAACATTTGTAGTAAGGTTCGGGCTACGTAAAACCCTTTTTTATATCATTATACCACTGACAGCCTTTGGTTTGGGCACTTTTTTGACCTATGGTACAGTACATCATTTTCCACTGTTTCGAATGCTCATCAACACTGTCCCCTTTATTTTGTTGATAATTGTCACCTATCACATGCACCGTCGTAAAAGCATTCTCTATTATCTTGCAATCATTGACGGGTTAATGCTGGTAAAAGCAATTTGTGGTATTGGCGGAAGTTGGATACAGCACACTTGAACAGCACTCCTCATTCTTAATTGAAGCACTATGGCAAAAGTAAAAACAGTTTCAAAGACAAAATCGAAATCTATCCTGACAGACAAATCCATTGATTTTCTTAAAAAATATATCAACACCCCCTCTCCTGTTGGCTTTGAAAGTGGCGGTCAAAAAGTTTGGTTGGATTATGTGAAACCTTACACAGATAGTTTCTTTACAGATCCTTATGGAACTGCGGTGGGTGTTATCAACCCAACAGCACCCTTCAAAGTTGTAATTGAAGCCCATGCTGATGAAATCAGTTGGTTTGTTAATTATATCAATGACAAGGGATTGATCTATTTGAAGAGAAACGGCGGTGTTGATCATCAGATTGCACCTGCAATGCGTGTCTTTATACATGGTAAAAAAGGACCCGTAAAAGCAGTCTTTGGCTGGCCCGCTATCCATACCCGTCTCAGTAATCCTGATGCAAAAGAACCACAACCCAAAGTAGACAACCTTTGTCTAGACTGTGGTGCACGCAATAAAAAAGAAGTAGAGGCTTTGGGTATACATATCGGCGCAGTGGTTACGTATCAAGAAGGTTTTGATGAACTGGCCAATGATTTTTATATCGGTCGTGCTTTTGATAACCGTATCGGAGGCTTCATGATTGCTGAAGTTGCGCGACTGCTACATGAAAACAAAAAGAAACTACCCTTTGGTTTATATGTGGTGAATGCAGTTCAAGAAGAGATTGGATTGAGAGGTGCTGAGATGATCGCAAGAAGAATTAAACCTGATATTGCCATTGTAACCGATGTGACACACGACACCAGTACTCCCATGATCAGCAAGATCATTGAAGGGGATATTCAATGTGGTAAAGGCCCTTCACTGGCTTACGCTCCTGCTATTCATAACAAATTGTTGAAAATTGTTGAAGATGCAGCAGAGAAAAACAAAATCCCTGTTCAATTCAGAACATTAAGTAGAAGTACTGGAACAGATACGGATAGCTTTGCTTATGCCAATGATGGATGTCCGTCAGTCTTGATTTCAATACCATTAAGATACATGCACACCACTGTAGAGATGTTGCATAAAAATGATATTGAAGAAACCATCAAACTGATGTACCATACACTTTTAACATTAACACCTAAAACAAACCTGAGTTATCTTTGATTTTTTGATCCCTGTCTGCCGACTGGCAGGTTTGATTTCTTAATTTGTCTTGAATCAAAAAATCAAAAAATCAAACTTCATCCCCCATGTGGTCTGAGAAAAAACAAATAAGAGTAGCCGTACTGGATCTGTATGAAGGTCAGGCCAATCAGGGTATGCGTTGTATCAAAGAGATTGTTCACAATTGGGCTTCTGATAAAGGCTTTGATCTTATATACGAGGAATTCGATGTTAGACAAAAACTGTCCGTCCCCGATACCTCATTTGATATCTATATCTCTAGTGGGGGTCCGGGTTCACCTTTAGAAACAGAAGGTTCTGCATGGGAAGTCGCTTATTTTGATTGGCTGGAAAGTATAGAAACTTTCAACAAAACAGCTGTTGATTCCGATAAGAAAAATGTATTCTTCATCTGCCATAGTTTTCAATTGGTGTGCAGGCATTATGGAATTGGCAATGTATGTAAAAGAAAATCCACCGCTTTCGGTGTATTTCCTATTCATATGTTGGATTCGGGTACTGAAGAGCCGGTCTTTGATGGATTAAGAGATCCTTTTTATTCTGTGGATAGCCGAGACTATCAGGTTATTGAACCGGATATTCGTAAGCTTACAGCGATGGGGGCATCAATATTAGCTATAGAAAAAAACAGACCCCATGTGCCTTATGAACGCGCGATAATGGCTATCCGTTTCAATGATCATTTTATTGGCACTCAGTTTCATCCGGAAGCTGACGCTGTGGGCATGCACATGTATTTAATGAGAGAGGATAAAAAGAAAACGGTGATTGATAACCATGGAGAAGCCAAATGGCAAAGCATGGTGGAGCAATTACAGGATCCTGAAAAAATACTCTTCACTTACCATACCATTCTACCTAATTTTTTGAATCAATCTGTTCAGGAAGCAATCTTTTCACAACAAGGTTAAATTAAAGTTTATCTCACTGATTCCCTTTCAGGTATCAAAAGGTTTTTTTACTTTCAAAGACCTAATTTCATTTGTATGGTACCTTCTATCAGACAGGCATTCAATCAACAGTTTACTACTGAGCAATACAAGGCTTATTTGGAAGAATTAAATAGCAAGTTTCCCGGTGCCATTGAGTTTCGGGTTGCTGAAACACCGGTATTCGTTGACCGGGATTTTAAGGAAAAGATATTATCTGCCTGCGAGCATATTGTGGATGTAATCACTCAATTCAATTTTAAAACATTGAGTTCACATGCCATTCCAGCTGATTTAAGAGTCCCCAATGAAAACGATCACACCCATTTTATTGCTTTTGATTTTGGTGTTTGTGTCAATGAAGACGGAGAATATGAACCCCAGTTGATTGAAATGCAAGGCTTCCCCACCTTATTTGGATACCAGGTATGGCAAGACGAAGTCACCAGAAATCATTTTCAAGTACCCAAAGGCTACAGCACTTATCTGAATGGATTTGACCGTGATCGCTATTTATCCTTATTGAAAGAGATCATTCTGGGAAAACACCAACCGGAAAATGTGATATTGTTGGAACTACTACCCCATCAACAAAAAACGAAAATAGATTTTTATTGTACCAGTGAATATACCGGTATCCCCATTGTATGTCTAACTGAATTACAAAAAGAAGGCAATCAATTGTTCTATCGCAATGCAGCAGGTAAAAAAATCAGGGTTCACCGAATTTATAACCGCATCATTTTTGATGACCTGCAGCAACAAAGCGAAGATATCCGTGAAAAAGGGAAATTAATGCTCGAAGAACTGGATGTAGAGTGGGTACCGCATCCCAATTGGTTTTATCGTATCAGTAAATATACTCTTCCATTTATCGATCATCCTTATGTTCCTAAAACCGTCTTTTTGAGTGAACTTGACGAAGTACCCAAGCACCTGGATCAATATGTCTTAAAACCTTTATTCTCTTTTGCAGGTCAAGGTGTGGTAATTGATGTTACACAAGCAGACATCGATAAAATAACCGATCCAGAAAATTGGATACTTCAGAAAAAAGTGCAGTATGCAGATGTCATTGACACACCTGATACTCCTGCCAAAGTAGAGCTCCGTATTTTTTATTTTTGGAAAGAGGGTGAGAGCAGACCGATTGCCACTAACAATCTAGCTCGCTTAAGTAAAGGAAAAATGATTGGTGTTCGTTATAACAAGGATAAAGAATGGGTGGGTGGAAGTTTAGCTTATTTTGAAGAGTAAAACTACTTGTGTTTACTCAAAAGGTATTTATCGTGTATTACCTGACTCATGGTTTTCCCATATACTTTACTCTCTACCCATGAAATCACATCCAGATAAGCAAAGGATCGGGTTTCAAAGCGACTCTTTTCATACTGCTTGATCTTTTCTAAAAATGAGCGCAATTCTGTTTTAACCTGTTTGGCAGGTATTTGAAATGAATGTCTCAGAAAACGAAACATCTCTTCCTCTACAATCGTAAGATTATCCATCTTAGCCATGAAACGGTAAACAGATTTGATCAAAGAACTCTCGATCAACTCTGCATTCCCCAATTCATAGTGAGCCATCAAATGTAATAGACGAGCATAACATTGCAGATCATTACGTAAGTCAACATGATCGTTGATGATTCTCCGTAAATAATCAATACAGGTATTATAATCACCATTTCCGAAATACAAGGATGCTATCTTATAATTGAATACCAAAACCCGATGCTGATCAATATACAATGCATTATCAGACAACTGCTGTTCCAAATCTGATACCAATGTCAATCCATCTCGAAAAGTGCCTTGCATCAAATGCTGATTCAGTTTAGCACTATGGATATAAATAAAACTATGTACCCGGAAAATGTCATGTTTATTCGCAGCTTCACTTTCAGCAAATTGTTCAAACTTTTTGAGTGTGTGGCTAAAAGCTTTAAAATTTCTCAAATCGAAATGTGCATTGAGTAGGTTATGTAAACCTTTGATATAATGCCCGGTTTCTACCTCAACCATAAAAGGTTCTTTTTCAAAAAGGCTTAACCATTTTTGACTATAACGGTAATACATCAGAAAATCCTGACGAATAAAAGCATACCAGCAATAGCTTTGGTACAGATACAATTGCTCATAAAACCCATTCATGATATCTGAATTGGGCGGTAGCTGCTGTTTGAAAAAATCTTTGATATCTTTTTCATCCGCTTCATTTCTGGCATGACCATTTTTCACATACCAACTATATAACTGCAACGCTAAATTGGATAATTGGGTAATCACCCTTCTTTTTTCATTGACCACATTGGCTTCGGCTGTCAATTGCTCAGCCCTGTCTTGCATGCTTCTCGTAATATGTAAGGTCTCAATCTTTTTTTCCAGTGAAATGATCTGAATCAAAAAACTATCCTGATGATACTGATGTGCCAATTCTTTTGCCCTATCTAAAATTTTAAGACTCTGATGATACAATCCTTTATTATACAGAATACGTGCATAGTCAATCTGCTCATGCAATTGCATATCTATACTGTCATTACTTTTCAATAATCGTAAACTGGAAAGCAATTGACGGTACAAATGGTTTTTGAGATTGGCCAATTGAGGTTTCGCTATGCCGGGTATTTTTTTAAACAGGTTTTTTTCATCGAAATCAGAGAGCTTTTCCAATGCATCAAACAACTGTATGACTTTCAGATCATCTTTGGCCGAATTACGTTTGATATACAGTTTAAAATGCCTTTTTTCCGCTTTTTGAAGCGATTTGATCAATTGAAATAAAGGGTCCTGCGAACGGTTGGGCATCATATCATTTTTTACCAAAAAACCAATAAAATCAAGTGTTTCAGACAGCCTATTTCATTTTTAAGATAAAAAAGGAAGTAAAAACTTGTCTTCATACCACCAAAATGGTGCACTACCTTCGAATAGAAGATATATTTCATATAGCAAGACAATCGAAGTATAACAAACAATCGTAATTAACGCGGTAGCGTTCAAAATATCGGGATAATTTCTCCCAAAAGAATTTTCGTATGGCAAGCAATCGTAGAGGTCGTTCCGTTTCCACGGAGGGACCCTTTTTTTGCAATATACTGAAATCTTTAAATATTATTACCCACCAATTTTTTCTTTAGCCCAATTCATGGCTACTTGCAACTGCTCTTCTCGGGTCAAATCACTATTGTCTAGTACCACAGCATCTGCAGCTTGTCTGAGTGGACTGAACTCTCTATTACTATCCATATAATCCCTCATTTCCAAATTACGCTTCACTTCTTCGATAGTGATAGAAGGATTTTTTTCAAATAACTCTTTGAATCTTCTTTCAACTCTTACGGCCGGATCGGCTGTTACAAATATCTTCAGCTCGGCATCCGGAAACACCGTAGTGCCTATATCCCTTCCATCCATGACAATACCTTTTTTCTTTCCCATCAATTGTTGTTGCGCAACACCGAACTCCCGTACTTCTTTTAATGCAGCCACTTCACTCACATGCTCACTTACCACCATCTCACGAATCAGCGATTCAACATTTTCATCATTTAGATACATATCACTTTGACCTGTTAATGGGTTGTATTCAAAGGATAATGAGATTTCAGAAAGAGCTTCTACAACTTTTTGGGTATCAGCATAATTAATATGCTTTCTGAGAAAATAGAGTGTAATAGCACGATACATAGCACCGCTATCAATAAAAACATAATTCAACTCCTTCGCCAGTTGTCGAGCTAAAGTACTTTTGCCACAAGATGAGTAACCGTCTAATGTGATAATAATCTTCTTCATGCATGCTGATATCATGCAAAATTGCAGTAAAAAAACCGATTATTCAGTACAAAAAGAGGAAGTCTCAAAAGTAAAAAGAAGGCTTTGAGAATCGCCTAAATGAAAACTTTCTCCATCAGGTACCCGAATAAAAAGAGGCTGTATCGGACTTTTGATACAGCCTCTTTTTGTACTGAATTGATTGATATTTTTATCCTGGGAGAACAACGCTATCAATGACATGTATCACCCCATTACTTTGATATACATTACTGATAGTTACTTCAGCAGTAGATCCTTTTTCATCTGTTAAGATCAATTTTTTACCCTTCATAGAAGCTTTTAATGACCCACCCGCAACTGTTTTCAATACGGCTGTACCTTTTCCTTCTTTGATCAACTGAGCAATGGCCGCGGCATCATATTTTCCGGCTACCACATGATAAGTTAGAATTTTGGTAAGGGTTGTTTTATTCTCTGGTTTCACCAAAGTTTCTACTGTTCCTGCTGGCAACTTTCCAAAAGCAGCATTGGTAGGTGCAAATACGGTAAATGGACCAGCACTTTGCAGTGTTTCAACTAAACCTGCAGCTTTTACAGCAGCCACTAATGTGGTATGCTCTTTTGAATTCACAGCATTTTCAACAATATTTTTGGAAGGATACATGGGTGCTCCACCTACTTCTACTGTTTTTTCCTGAGACATTGCGAATTGTGTACCTAGAATGGTGCAAAGAATAAAAAAAATCTTTTTCATAATCTGTTGATTTAATTTTTGTTTGTTGTACAGACCATATACGACACATGTTATCAATTGGTTTTTATGAATAAAAAAAGCCTCATAAAAATGAGGCCTTATCATTGAATATGTTGGTTTCTTTATTGCGTAAGTACTTTATCTATGATATGTATCAGTCCATTGTTTTGTTCATTATCCCGCAAAACAATGGCAGATTGCTTTCCTTGTGGATTGGTCAAAAGAATTTTTTTCCCTTTTTTGGTTACCTGTAAGACATCCCCCGATAATGTTGTAAGTGATGCAGTGCCATCTGCTTCTTTGATCATTTTTATCAATGCATTCGCATCAAGTCTTCCTGAAACGATATGACTTTTGATCAAACGGTTTAATTTTTTCTTGTCCTCATCCGTTGAACTGATGTTTCCCTGCATCAGTTTGGTAAAAGATTCATTGGAAGGGGCGAAAAAAGTATAGGGCCCTTGCTTTTGTAACAATTCAATTAAATCTGCTGATTGGATGGCCATTACAAGACTGGTATGTTCTCCTGATGAACCTAAATTTTCAACGATATTTTTCTGAGGCGACATTCTTGAAGCAGCTGAATTAACATTGCCACCTCCTCTAGACTCTATCCCAAATGCCACCAATTGTGCTTGTACTATTAATGTGCTAAAAACAAATAAAAGAGCAAATATTAATTTTTTCATGGTGCATTATTTGCGTCTAACTTAATAAGAATTTTACAAAGAGCATGCACACAGCCTAAAAAAGGTCAGGAAAATCTGTAATGATCCCATCAACCCCCAATGTACGCAGTTCCTGGATCTTGGTTCGATCATTCACAGTCCATGGAATCAGCTTAACACCCAAATCCCTGCATTGCTTTACCAACAAAGGTGTCACTAATGAAAAAGAAGGACTATAAATAGTAGGAACAAAACCTAGCTCCTTTAATTGAAGCGCAAATGTTTGAGGATGATTTCCTTCAATCAATAAGGCGGTTGGAATGGATGGATATTTTTGATGCAGGTATTGGAGTGTACGAATGTCAAAAGACTGAATGGTGGTTTTCTCTTGTATTTGTTTACGTTGGATCACTTCCATGATCAGGTCAACAAATAAGGCTGGAGCAGGATGATATATACCATCTGTAGCAGGCTGAGATTTGGTTTCAATATTAAAGGCCGGTATAGGTTTTCCTGTTTTCGTACAATATGCCAGTACAGAATCAATCATCTCAGATAATAAAGGCTTATAGGCAGCTATTTTTTGTTGTTTTGGGAAACGAGAGAAGGTCTTTGATCCAACATCATACTTGCGAACAGTGGCATAATCCATTTGAAAAATATTCAGCTTTTTTTCTTCTTCAGCAGTTACATAAGTTCCATCAGGTTTTGTGGTGATATCATGACTAAAAAAAGGTTCATGGCTCAATATCACTTGTTGGTCTGCTGTAATCACTACATCTGTTTCCAAAGTTGTAACACCCAAGTCAATGGCCTTGAGCATGGCAGGAATGGTATTTTCCGGCATGAGCCCTCTACATCCGCGATGTCCCTGTTTATCGAATGAAGATAATTTCGTTTGATTATTTTTTGCGGAAAAGCAAGAGAGTAACAGTATCAGCATCCAAGCTTTATTCATGATCTAAAGAATTGTTGTTTGCGTTTACTCATTTCTTCTGCTACTGCTTTCTCTTCCCAATTACCAGAACTGAGTTTAGACACAATATTATCGAAACTTTGCTCATCCCTATTCTGACTCAACTTAAAAACAGCATCTGTTTGCAATAATTTAATCTCAAATGCTACAATCGCTTTTGATAAACGACTAATATAATCTTCAGGAAGTTCTTTGTACTGTGAAGGAGAAGAAGGGTTTTGTTCAAAATGAGCCGTTAACTCTTCCAACATTGTAGGTAATGCTTCGTCGCTGAGTAAATGCATTTTCCCGCGAGCATGAACGGTCATATAATTCCAGGTAGATGCCTGCTTCTTATTTTCATACCAGCTTGCGCTAACATATGCATGTGGACCTGAAAACAACACCAGTACATGGTCATTTTGCAAAAAAGCTTGGTGATGATCCGTTTGCTTCATGAAATGACCTTGCAAGTAAAGAACACCCTCTCTTTCCTTTATTAAGATTGGAAGTTGTGTAGCTACCGGCTCGTTTGAAGCCGATACTCCAATTAAAGTTGCAAAAGGATGGGCTTTGATGAATGCAATGATTTCATCTTGATTCTTTTCCTGATAACTGGGAAGATGGTACATACGACGGATCTGATTTAGGTTTCAAACAAAATTATTGCACCTCACCCGTTCAGATGTACCATTCATACCATTATGAACGAATCAGCATCATTCAGTTACCTGAACAGTTTGCGTTTTGGGGGCACCGGCATTCCTGATCGCGATATTACGAACTGCATTGCCCGCAAATTGACGAAGTGCATTTTTACTTACCTCTTCATTTCCGACCATAGCAGGTGTTCCCAAATCGCCCCCTTCTCTTATTTCCTGTACCAAAGGAATTTGTCCGAGGAAAGGCAAATCATATTCTTCTGCTAAATTCTTACCGCCATCTTTTCCAAACAGATAATATTTGTTTTGGGGCAATTCTGCCGGAGTGAAATAAGCCATATTCTCTACCAAACCTATGATAGGAACATTGATTTGTGCCTGTCCAAACATAGCAATACCCTTTTTCGCATCTGCCAATGCTACATTTTGTGGAGTTGTTACAATGATCACACCTGTCACAGGTACGGTTTGCATCAGTGTAAGATGAATATCTCCGGTTCCTGGTGGCATATCAATGACGAGGTAATCCAATTCTCCCCAATCTACATCTGTCACAAACTGACGAATAGCGCTACTCGCCATTGGTCCGCGCCAAACCACTGCATTTTTTTCATCAACCAATAAACCAATACTCATCAGTTTGATCCCATATTTTTCCAAAGGAATGATCATTCCTTTTCCATTTACTTCTTTCATCATTGGACGCTCACCGCGAACGCCAAACATAATGGGTACACTTGGTCCATAAATATCTGCATCCATCAAACCTACGGATGCACCTCCTTCTGCTAAAGCAAGTGCAAGGTTAGCAGATACTGTACTTTTCCCAACACCACCTTTACCACTTACTACCGCAATAATATTTTTGACACCCGATAACACTTGTTGATTATCCTTACGGGTAGATGAAGTATTGGATGTGAAATTCACCGTCACTTTTGCTTCTTTGTCTACCAACAATTTAACAGCGTTTTCACTGGCTGTACGCATCATATCTTTCATCGGACAAGCAGGTGTTGTCAGTACAATCGTAAAGCTCACTTCTTTATCCTTGATCTGAATATCTTTCACCATATTCAAAGTCACCAAATCTTTTCCCAGATCAGGTTCTTGTACATTACTCAGTGCACTCAGTATAGCCGCTTCTGTCATCACGCAAGTTTTTGTTAAAAAATCAATTTGGCTGCAAAGTTAACCGCTCGCAACCTTACTTTGTCAGAATTAAGGTGAGTTTTCAACAATCTGCATGGCTGGTTGTTGTCGATTTTGGGAAAACCATTTGTATTTTTACCGTGATGAAAATATTTCTACGATTATCTGTTGTTACTGCCTTCTTTTTGCTGACCATCGGAAAAGCGATGTCACAGCGAAATGAATACCGAGATTCAGTGGTACAACTGTATGGCGTGGTAATGACAGCTGATAGTTTAATGGCGATTCCATCCGCTAGCATTATTGTAGAAGGAAAAGGAAGAGGTACCATTACCAATCCTGACGGGGTTTTCTCTATTGCTGTACTCAAAGGCGATCGTATTACATTTTCCTGTGTTGGATTCAAGAATAGAAGCATTGAGATTCCCCGCGATCTGCCCGATAATCAGTACAGTGTGATCCAATTATTGGTGAGTGATACGGCTTATTTGCCTGCAACCATCCTAAAACCTCGCCCCACCAGAGAGCAATTTGAACGTGATTTTGTGAACATGAAGATCGCTGACGACGCATATGAGATCGCCAGAAAGAATACGGATGAGGCTCAACGTCGAATTCTGATCAATAGCTTGCCTGCCGATGGAAGAGAAGCCATCAATTACCAATTGAGACAGCAGGCGAATAAATACTACTATTCCGGACAATTACCTCCGATGAATATCCTAAATCCTGCGGCTTGGGCTGATTTTATTAAGGCCTGGAAAAGAGGGGATTTTAAACGCAAAGACTAATATTTCAGCTTTATTGCTTGTTTTTTCAACAGATTTTCTTTCGTTACGGATAGCGGCTTTACTTTTGCGCATACTTAAAACGATTGAATATGCCAGTTACGAATGTTAGTGTGATCGGTGCCGGAACCATGGGTAATGGAATAGCGCACGTATTTGCTCAAAATGGGTTTTCTGTTCAGCTCATCGATGTGAATGCAGCTCAATTGGAAAAAGCAGTACAAACCATTTCAAAGAATCTAGACCGCCAAATCGCTAAGGGCACTTTAACGGAAGAACAAAAGACAGCAACACTAGCAAGACTTCAAACAGCAACAGATTTGAAAAAAGGAGTTTCACAAGCTGATCTGGTAGTAGAAGCCGCTACCGAAAATGTGGAATTGAAACTGAATATTTTCAAAATGATTGATGAAGCAGCTCCTGCACATACCATTCTTGCATCCAATACTTCTTCTATCTCTATTACCAAAATTGCTGCTGTTACTAAGAGACCCGAAAAGGTAATCGGAATGCATTTTATGAATCCTGTTCCGGTGATGAAATTGGTAGAGATCATTAACGGTTATGCTACTACAACAGATATCACGGATACGATTGTAACACTTAGTAAAACATTGGGTAAAGTTCCTTGTGTGGTGAATGATTATCCGGGATTTATCGCCAACAAGATTTTAATGCCCATGATCAATGAAGCAATCTGTAGTTTGTATGAAGGCATTGCAGATGTAGAAGCCATTGATACCATCATGAAACTAGGAATGGCACATCCAATGGGACCTCTACAACTCGCAGACTTTATTGGATTAGATGTTTGCTTAAGCATTCTTCAGGTACTGCATGAAGGATTCGGCAATCCGAAATATGCACCTTGTCCACTTTTGGTGAATATGGTGACTGCAGGTAAACTAGGCGTAAAATCCGGAGAAGGATTTTACAAATACACAACCGGAAGCAAGGAACTGATCGTTAGTGATCGTTTTAAAAAATAAACGAAATAAAGACCGATTGATATTCCTCAATCGGTCTTTTAATGTTGCCTATGTTTTTCATCCTCTCGAAACTGCTTTATTTTCTTTTAATACCCTTCAATTGGATCATCCTCTTATTGATCAGTATTTATTTTGTGAAATCAGCAAGACTCAAACGCAGATTAATCTTGATGACTGTTTTGATTACTTTGGTCTTTAGCAATCCATGGTTGTATAAAAAAGCCAACAAATGCTGGCAAGCAGACTCCAAAGCGTTATCACAAATGAAAAATTATGAATTGGGTATTCTTCTAACCGGTATGGTCAATTTTGATACTAGAGATCAAGGTTTCTTTGGATCAGCAGCAGATCGATTCATACAAACTGCAACACTTTATCATACCGGAAAAATCAAAAAAATTCTTGTGACCGGAGGTAGTGGATCATTGCTGCATACCTACAAACCCGAAGCGGTATTCTTAAAAGAAATGCTGGTTAATAATAATATTCCTGAGCAGGATATCATCGTGGAGCCTGATTCCAGAAATACTTATGAGAATGCGATATTCAGTAAACGAATAGTAGATTCCTTAAACATAAGCACTCCTTCATTACTTATCACATCTGCCTTACACATGAGAAGATCTGAGGCTGTATTTAAAAAAGCGGGGATCCGGTTTGATAGTTACGCTGCCGACTTTAAAGTAGTAGATGAGTATTTTTCAATTGACGATACATTGATTCCTGATGCCAAACTTTTAAAAGATTGGACTCACTTAATCAAAGAAGTAATAGGGCTTTGGGTCTATCAATTAACAGGAAAAGCCTGACTATTTTGATTGTTGTATTGTTACCGTATGCAGCTCTTTAAATCTGTATAACACTTCTTCCAATCTACTTTTCGGTATCCCGATTTTGAGTAAACAAAACAACTGCATCTCCTGATGAATCACAGTACAATTGAATTGTTTGACAACCATCATGACTTCATTCATGGTCGTATAATCAAAATTCACATCATAGATGATTTCAATGGGCTTTTGTATCACCGGAATCATCTGCAAAGCCATGGAAGCCGACGATTTGTAAGCATTGATGAGTCCGGGCACACCCAATAAAGTACCTCCAAAATACCTCACCACAATAACCCCCGTATCTGTTAATTCTTTACTATCGATTTGACCTAAAATAGGTTTTCCCGCAGAGCCGGAGGGTTCACCATCATCACTTACCCTGAACTGATTACCATCTAACCCCAATCGATAAGCAAAACAATGATGTACGGCTTTGGGATGTTCTTTTTTCAGTAATTGCAATTGTTGTTTAAAATCATCCGGCGTACTCATGGGAAAAGCATAAGCCAGGAAACGGCTGCCACGATCCTTGAACTCAGCGAATCCTTGTCTATCAATGGTTTGATAATATTCGTTTTCCATCATTGTCATAACTGATCTCCAAATGCAATTAAATAAATAGCCACTAATGATAATAATATTCCTAACCAGTTGATCTTTGTCAATCGTTCTTTAAATAAAATCCAAGCAACCACTGCACTAAACAATACAATACCCATGTTGTTGACTGGAATACTGGCACTGGTTTGCCAAGGACTTTCTTGTAAAAAATGAACCAAACACCAGATAGAAAAATAATTGGGTATACCAATCAGCATTCCGGCTAGCAGATTTTTCCAAACAAATACTTGCTTTCTTCGAATCAACTGGATGAGTAAAAGCAATGATCCAATCGTAGCTGCTGAGAAGAAAGAACTGACTAGGTAGTCATTATTATTTTCTGCAGTCACATAAGTCAATTGAACATGATTGATCAATGCATCCAATAAACCACTACTGATGAATAATACCAATGGAAGCAAGTACACCCATTTATTTTTTTGAGCAGTATGCCCCTTTTCAGCATTTGTATAACAGGTCAATACTACTGCTACTAATGCAAGCCCCACTCCCACTGCTTTCCAGCCCGCTACGGTTTCTTGGTAAAGATATACCGATAAGATTACGGGGATAATAAGCGACAGTTTATTGGCTACAGAAGCCACAGCCACTCCATTTTTTTGTGCAGTGATGGCCACAATATTAAATATGCTCACAAACATCACTCCCATAATCATGGCCCAACCAAACCAAGGGGTTTGTATATTTTCCATATGTATAGGAAAAGCCCCATTTATGATACTCCCTGTAATCACACAAGTGATATAATTGAATACAATGGCTTGAAAAACATTCACCCCATATTTTTCACAAGCTTTAAAGGAAAGCGTGAGATAACTGGTTAACACTATACTTCCGATCAAATAGATCATTTCGTTTTCTTGTTTTTTGGGTGGATAAACATATTGATCTGATCGGTCATACTTCTAAAAGAATGGAACATAGTAGGGTTTTTGATCATTGGAGCTGCCAGCCCGGAACCTACTTGTAAAGTTGTATTCGTAATGATACGAGCTTCGTCCCATTGATCTGCATCTATAAATGATTGTAACAACTTTGCTCCACCTTCAACTAAAATACTTTGAATACCGTTTTGATAACAGTAAACAAATAGTTGATCAATAAAAGACTGATCAGTATTGATTTTCACAAATCTAAGCTCCCCTTGTTGATCATTCTTTTGCTCATTGAAAATAATCACCGGATTACCATCACGAAACATGATAAGATTATCAGGTAATCGTAAATGTTTGTCAATAACCAATCGCAAAGGTGATCTACCTAACCAATACCTGTTGGTAAGTGAAGGGTTATCCTTGATCGCTGTTTCTGTACCAATTAAAATAGCAGCTTCTTCGCTTCTCCATCGATGAACAAGACGATTGGTTTGTTCATGGGTTATCAATAATCGATCATCTGAAATGCCGGCGATAAAACCATCGCTGCTTTGCGCCCACTTCAGAATGATATAAGGACGTTTTCGTTGATGGAAACAAAAAAATCGATTGTTCAAATCCATTGCTTCTTTTTCCAATACACCGGTCAACACTTCAATACCGGCTTGTTGTAGTAACTGAATCCCTTTTCCATTTACCGCTTCAAAAGGATCACTACAGGCCACCACTACTTTACGGATCTTTTTTTCAATGATCAGGTGGCTACAGGGTGGTGTTTTACCAAAATGAGCACAAGGTTCTAAAGACACATAGAGTGTTGAGTCGGGTATGAGGTATTCATCTGCTTGGTTTACGGAACGAATACAATTGACTTCGGCATGAGGACCTCCATAGATTTGATGCCAGCCTTCACCTATGATCCTGTTCTGGTACACGAGTACGGCCCCAACCATTGGATTCGGTGATACAAAGCCGGCACCATGGCGAGCCAACTCCAGACAACGAAACATGTACTCTTGATGAAGATCAGACATAAGGAATAGACAAAAATAGCCAAATGGTGCTTAACATTGCAGCATGACCATTGAATCGGCCAAAGATCAACTTATTCAGCAATTGGCTGCGCTGTATGAGCCAAGGGAAGCTGCCAGCATCACTCATATGGTGTTAGAGCATCTTACGGGTATGAATAAGACGGATAGGATGATTCATAAACATCAAGAACTTTCTGTTGAGCAAGAAGATCGTCTTTTGAGCATGGTCACTTCATTACTGAATAATAGACCTATTCAATATGCATTAGGGGAAGCCTGGTTTGGGGGAATGAAGTTTATCGTGAATGAACACACCCTCATACCCCGTCCGGAAACCGAAGAACTTATTGAATGGATCAAAGCTACTGCCAACCCCGAGCCTCAAAAAGTCCTAGATATTGGAACAGGTAGCGCTTGTATTCCCATCACTTTGAAAAAAGAGTTTCCACTTTGGCAGCTAACAGCAATTGATGTGAGTGATGATACGTTAGAAGTAGCCCAACAAAATGCTACGTTGAATCAGGTAGCTATTGAATTTATGAGGATGGATTTTTTGAATGAATCATTGTGGTCTAATCTACCAGACTACCATATCATTATTAGCAATCCACCTTATATCAAAAAATCAGAAAAGGACAGCATGTCGGCGAACGTAGTAGATCACGAACCACATGTTGCTTTGTTTGTTCCGGATGAAGATGCATTGATTTTTTATCGGAAAATTGCATCATTTGGACTTTCACATCTAAAAAAGAATGGTCAACTATTCTTTGAAATCAATCAACTACTCGGAAAAGAAGTATGTACGTTATTAGAAGAAATGGGATATCAACCTATTTTAAGAAAGGATCTACATGGCAATGATCGCATGATCATGGCAACTTTAGTACAATAGATTACTGTCCGGAATTATCCACGGCCATTACCGGCGTTGCACCCAATTTTTTGATCACTTGCATGACTTTAATAGCTGTACCCAAATGCGAAGTGCTATCGCCATTGATGACTACAGAAGGTTTTTCTGTCTCCTTAGATAAAAAGGCTTTCAACTCAGGCTCTAGTTGTTCCAAAGTTGTTCTTTGAGAACCGATATACAGATTCTGATCTTTATCAACGGTGATGACTACCGTTTGCTTAGACTTGGTATCGCTCTTGGCTTTAGGGTTAGAAACTTTGATCACATTCGGATTGGCAAGTGTGGAAACGATCAGAAAGAACAATAACAGAATGAACAGGATATCATTCAGTGCACCTGTATGCATTTCGGGATGTGTTCTTAATCTTTTTCTGATGTTCATATACTGACTTTACCGATGTTCAAATTAACGTGTAGGCTCCTGAAGAATGTCGATGAATTCTGCACTGGCAGCTTCCATTTTATTGGCTGTTTTATCGATCTGTGTACTCAGGAAATTATGTCCCACATAAGCAATCAATCCAATAATCAAACCTGTGGCTGAAGTGATCATCTTGGTATAGATACCACCGGCGATGGTATTCAGTGTATATTCTCCGGTAGAAGCAATGCCATAAAACAGTTGAACCATCCCTACAATGGTTCCCAAGAAACCAAACATAGGTGCAATACCAGCAATCAAAGACAAAATATTCAGGTTGCGCTCCATGCTATACATTTCGAGCTTACCTACGTTTTCCATGCTCTTTTCGATAGCATCCAACGGTTTGCCAATACGCTGAATTCCTTTATCGATCATCCTAGCAACCGGATTATTGGTATTCTTCGCAAGATTTCTGGCAGCCTGCACATTACCCGACATGATATTGTCACGGATAATATTCATGAAATTGGGTTCAATACGTGAAGCTTTGCGAATAGCCATGAGTCTTTCTACAAATACAAAAATGGCTGCTACCAGCAAGCCATACAGTGGATACATGATCCAACCGCCTTTCTGTAATAAACTCCACATGGATATTTTTTCCGCTGCTGCTGCTACCGTACCTGCTGCCTGTTGTAAACTATCAATCTGCAGAAAATAGAACATACCTAATGATTTGGGTTAGGCTAAAATTAGACCCTAACACAAAAGAAAGGTGTGCATGTGAATAAAATTAATTCTCTCGCGCTTTTTAGGAAAGCTTTTGCACATCAGTGAGGGCGAAGCGGTTGATTTCACGAGGCATTAACAATAGACCATAGTCCATGGACCATGGTCTATGGACTATGGTCTACTGACTAAGAACTCTCTTTCATCTTCATCATCGCCATGATCTGTTGCATGGTTCTGTCCATACCGTTGGCGCTGCCATCGAGGAAGATGACGTTTCCTTTGCCATATTCAGCAAAGTTTTTAACAGCTTCTGTCCACATGCTGAAGAGAATGACATTGGTATCCAGATTGGCTTGTTTCATTTGTTCTGCGGCCTGACTCATACCCCTTGCTACTTCTTGTCTGAACAATGCCACACCCTGACCACGGAGACGAGCCGCTTCTCTTTCGGCTTCAGCTGCAATTTTAATGGCATTACCTTCTGCCTCGGCAGCTTTGGTTTTGGTGATCAATAAAGCCTGACCTTCATTTTCGGCTGCGGCCTTGAGGTTATTACTCGCTACTACTTTACTCATACTCTCCATGATACGCGCATCAAAAGTGATATCATTGATTTGAAGATCCTGTAAATGATAACCCCAATCTTCGAGTGAAATATCAATCTGTTCTTTTACGAATTCCACGATTTCTCTACGGAGTAATAATATTTCAGCCTGACGTTTGGTAGCTACATAAGAACGAATACTACCTTCTACAGTTCTAATCAAAGCTTGCATCAGGTCTCGATCACTGATGAATTTGAAAGCCACATTTTTGATGGTTTCTTCATCCTGGTTCAATACAGAATACAGTAACATGCTTTTGAAATTCACATTTGCCTGATCAATGGTTACTGCCTGGAACTCCAGTTCAACAGAACGGTTCTGGATACTTACTGTTTTGAATACCTGTTCAAGAATCGGTATTTTGATATTCAAACCGGGTCTCAGTATTCTTCTGTATTTACCAAACATGGTAAGTACAGCGATGGTACCCTGATTAACAGTTACCAGCGATAAAAATCCTAAAAGGATCACTACAATGATCCATCCGTAATTGGTAAGAAATTCCATAATTCAGCAATTTTGATTTCACAACTAATGTAATCAATTAGTAGTGCGTTTGGACGCTTTATTACATGGAAAAGGTTGATTTATTTTTTCCAGTGTAATTCGGTCAGTATGGGAAAATGATCCGAAGGAAACTTACCGGAATAAGAATCCGTCAATACACCCCATCGTTTAGTATTGAAATGAGAGGAGATGAAAATATGATCGATGATATCATTGGTATTAAAATTTCGACCGAAATTCTGAAAACTACCATTATTCACATATGGATATTGCACCTCACGAAAACTATCTCTTATGATTCCCGAGTTGGCAAGGGTTTGATACCATTCAGTGGTATGATCACCATTAAAGTCGCCGGTTATAATGACAGGTTCTTTACCACTGATTGATTGCATCTTTGACAATAATAATTTACTACTCTCCTTTCTTGCTACCACACCCTGATGATCAAAATGAACATTGAAGCAGAAAAAAGATTGTCCGCTTGCTTTGTCTTTCAGCTGCACCCATGAGCAAATACGATTGATGCGTGCATCCCATCCAAAGCCGGGTTTATCGGGTGTTTCAGATAACCAGAAATCACCGCTTTTGATCAGTTGATATTTATCTTTCTTATAAAAAATAGCTGAATACTCTCCCTGGGTTGCTCCATCATCTCTCCCAATACCATATCGTTCATACTGGGGCAACTGTTGTTGTATGTCATCCAGTTGGTGTTTCAATCCTTCCTGTGTACCGAAAACATCAAAATCATGAAAACGAATGAGAGAGGCAACATAGGCTTTTCTGTCCACCCATAAATTGCCGGAATCACGTGGATTATCGTAGCGGATATTAAAGGTTCCGACGATGATAGATTGTGCATATAAATTGAAACAACTCGACAATGATAGCGCAGCAAACATTAAATATTTCTTCATAGAATGAAGTTACATCAAACTCAATGTTATCATAAGCCTGAAAAAAAACAAAAACTTAGTAGTTAGGTGAAGAATATCAGATTTTCATTGGTGGCTTACAGATTACCGCCGAAACGCCCTAGACAACAAAAGTTTAATACAAAAAAAGGTTTCAGATTTGCAACCTTTACTGTGGAGAATACCGGATTCGAACCGGTGGCCTTCCCGATAGCATCGGGACGCTCAAGCCAACTAAACAAGTAATTGTAGGAATAAAAAAGGTTGCAGAATGTGCAACCTTTCTGTGGAGAATATCGGGGTCGAACCGACGACCTCTTGCATGCCATGCAAGCTTAGTAAACCCCATAATATTCAGTTACTATACTGTAAATGAGTAGTTTACATTTTCCTCCTTCCCATGTTAAAGAACTCTGTTACCCAAATGATACCCAAATTGGTTAATTAATATTTATTCACAATACCTATAGGATTTTGACTGACTGACTAGCTATTATATCTTCAATTTGACAAACTACAAACTTATAAAAATGGAAGAGATAATAATTTCTAAAAGCAGTAGATGTTATTCTGAAATAGATAGCTTGATAATTGTAATGGCAGCTTTAAGCCTTTCTATGGAGTATAAACACAGCGGTAAAGCAAACTATAATCCAGGTGATTACTTAGTAGCGGAAGGATTATCCACTGGAAAAATGGTTAGGTTACCACTCTATGGCCCTATTGAGGCTGTTCTAATAAACAGGAAGCCTGATCAAATAACTTTAACAGTAGAAAAAAAATCACCTCCGACGGTAAGATATGAGACATATACTGATGCTTTAAAGCAAACAATTAATTATATAATCACACCGTATTTTGTAACTTTTTATGAAAATAATTTGAATTATGCTATAAATAAATTTGGTTCAGATTATTCAAAATGGTCTGGGGTATGGAGAATGGGATGGGTTGTGAGAAATGCATTATCACATAATGGAAAGATTTTTTTTAAAAATTTGAAAACGCCTGACATTGATTGGAATGGGATAATTGTGACAACATCCTTTCAACATAAACCCATTCATGAAATATTCAGTTTTGCTGATATTTTATTACTCATGTTAGAAATGGAAGCAGAATTAAATTAATAGAATTTAAATATTGATATATTCTTTGAAATGTAAAATTAAGAATGTATCAAAACTGATTATGACACAGGATTTTTTTAGAAGTTTCAGAGAATATACACTTTATTGTTATAACGAAATAACTGTTAGGAATAACTGGACTATTGATTCAGTAGAGATATATTTTGATAATGATTTAGAACAAGCCGTATTTCATATTTCAGCAACCACAGATACACATCAAAATGTTGAGATGTGTACTTTACCCTCTGCAAGCCTGTATAAAGAACTTTTACAAGTCTGTTATTCTATGGGGTACTATTCTGAACCTCTTTATGATGGAAATTTTGAAGGTGAAATAATAGGACAAATGAGAAGTCAATTTGAAAATCACCCCTTATTTGAAGAAGCATTTAAATTTGGAGAAGTCCCATTGAATTATTAAAAACTATCATTTTGACAAATGTATACTAGCTTCTTTATACGAGTCAAAGACAAAACTTTTACAGCCAGTTATTCTGGTTACATATAATTTTTCTAAATCTGGATTTGCAATTTCAACATGAACTTTAAAGTCTCTTTGAGAAGCTCCAAGTAAAATATTAGATTTAAACTTGTCTTGGATGATAAACTTGTCATCTTCATTATAGTTCTGAACCTTGATAATATCTGAAGTATAAGATTTGGTTTCCCATACAACAGATTTACTAGGCAAAGTCTGAATATCCTTTAAATATTCCTTAAACCTATCTTCAATTGGTTTTTGAACTACTTTAAGTATTGGTTCATCGGTTGTGCAAACTATGTGTAAGCTCCCCATAATTTAGTGCCACGTTTAGTTAGAGTTTTCTAAGGTAATATTTTTCTGTTTTTCCTCCCATTT
>NZ_JBHYCW010000023.1:0-56127 GCF_051861365.1 Sediminibacterium sp.
CACAGAACCGCGGGCTCCAATATGCCCAATGGTTATTAGATAACAAAAAAGGTCAACCTTTTTTATGTAATTGACAAGTGGAGGAGTATGGAACGCGGATGGGGCGGATTGTTATGATTTTTCATGATTGGATGCGTGAGCATGAAGAATCAAGAAAGAAGACACAAGGCACAAGGTCCAAAGGACTCCCTTGGAGAAGGAGCAAGAAACAGGGTACAAGGAATTCGAATTTTAAATAGCACGGGACTTTAGGCCCGTGGGGGAGTATGGAACGCGGATGGTGCGGATGATTATGATTGATTGTGCTTCAAAGGGGGTAGGGGTGAGAAGTGAGTAAATTATGCAAGGCTAACTACTCACTACTGACTATTCACTAAAGACTGATGGAACGCAGATAGGGCGGATGATTATGATTGGTTGAGAAAAGTGAAAGGTGAAACGATGCTATGGAGCATGGACCATGGTCATTTGTCTTGCAGCTTGCAGCGTGAAGCCTGCAGCTCATAGCTCGCAGCTCATCCATCATGAAATATTTCATTATTTTGAGTAAGAAAGAAAAATTGCTACCTATCTTCAACAAATAACGTGATGCTGGTATGCTTGGAATTTTGAAGAACATCGCTGATAATAGGAATACACAATCTTTATCTCATCGGTTTAGACAGCGCAGATTTCGTATTTTTCTGGAGTTGGTTCGATCACTTCCTAAGCCTATTTCAATTTTAGATATTGGTGGCACATTGGCATTTTGGGAAGCCATGGGTTTTGCTGAAGAAGGAGTTAGCATTACATTGTTGAATTTAGAAGTGCAACAGCAAATGAAACCCGGTTTTATGAGTATTGCCGGTGATGCTACTGCACTTGATTTTGATGATCAGTCATTTGATATTGTTTTTTCGAATTCGGTCATTGAACACCTCTATACTTTTGAGCAACAACAAAAAATGGCGACAGAAGTACAGAGAGTGGGTAAAACATATTTCATACAAACACCTAATTATTGGTTTCCTATTGAGCCACATTGGGTATTTCCTTTTTTTCAGTATCTGCCTTTCAATTGGCGTGTATGGTTAACACAACACTTTCCACTTGGACATATCCCTAAGCAAAATGAACGATCTGCAGCAGAACGACAGGTTCGGGAAGTCAGGTTGATGACAAAGGCTGAATTGCAATCCATTTTTCCAAAAGCGCAACTATATCGGGAGCGGTTTCTGTTTTTTACAAAATCGTTTGTAATGAAAAAGTGAAAAAACAAGAAACAAGAATCAAGAATCAAGAAACAAGGAAGGGTCAAGAAACAGGGAATAAGAAAGCTTCAAGCTTCAAGCTGCATGCTACAAGTTTAGTAGGATGGGGCGGATGAGTATGATTGATTGTGCTTCAAAGGGGTAGGAGTGAGACGTGAATGGTGAATTGTGAATGGTGAATAATTAGTTTTACAAGAATTACTCCATTCACAATTGACAATTCACCTTCCCCCAGATTTAGTATTTTTGCGGCTATGTCAGTTCAGCCGATTCGGGTGAGTATTGTTAATCAATCCAATAACCCTTTACCTGATTATGCTACGATTGGTTCATCCGGGGTAGATATCAGGGCTTTTTTAGAGCAACCCATAACTATTCAGCCTTCTGAGCGCATATTGGTACCTACGGGTATTTTTGTGGATATACCCGTAGGGTATGAGATCCAGATTCGTCCGCGTAGTGGTCTGGCCATCAAACAAGGGATTACCTGTTTGAACACGCCGGGTACCATCGACGCAGATTATCGGGGTGAAATTAAAGTGATTCTGATCAATCTTTCCGCTGATGCGCAAATCATACAACCCGGGGATAGAATTGCTCAAATGGTGTTGCAAAAAGTGGAAAGAATTGAATGGCATGTGACCGAGCAGTTGGGTGCTACCGATAGAGGGAGTGGGGGATTTGGGAGTACGGGGGTTTAGGGTGATTGGGTGATTGGGTGATCGGGTGATCGGGTGATCGGGTGCTGGGTACTAGGTGCTAGGTGCTAGGTGCAAGGTACTGGGTGATCAGGTGATCGGGTAATCGGGTGTTGTTTTTTTTTCGTTTAAAAAAATGATCATTTTGGGAAGTGTATATTCAAATATTTCGCTGATTATAAAAAAGCTCGCAGCTCGCAGCTCGCAGCTCGCAGCTTTCCTCCTCCTCTTCCTCTTCTCCTGCAAAACAGTGAAGAAAGTAGAAGCCATTCAAGAGGCCATTACTAAAAAAGATACGGCGCAGGTGGTGGTGATTAAGGAGACTCCGGAGGTGGATTCTGCTGCTATTGTGGCGGATATTATGGGGAAAGTGATTCAGAATAAGATCGACTTTCAGACTGTTAATGCCAAGATCAAAGTGGATTATGAGGGTGCAGAGAACAAAGACAATTACACCGTTTACCTGAGTATGCGTAAAGACAGTGTGATTATTATTCGTGTAAAAGGTTCATTCCTGGGGATATCTGCTGAAGGACTACAGGTGAAAATTAATAAAGACAGTGTGACACTGGTGCGTAAAGTAGGTGAAAAGTATATCATGAATCGCTCGATCAATTATTTGCAGGATGTAACCCAAATACCTTTTGATTTTGCGACACTTCAAGACTTGTTGATTGGTAATCCGATTTTTGTGAGTAAGAACCTGGTTTCGTACAAAAACAGCAATACCCAGTTACTGGTTGTAATGGTGGGTGAATTGTTTAAACACCTAATCAACCTGGATAAAAATGATAACCGCGTATTGTACAGTAAACTAGATGATGTAGACATGCAACGCAATCGTACTTGTGATATCACTTTTGGGGGCTATCAACCTTTGGGTGATTATATGTTTGCTACCAACCGCAAAATATCGATGGCTGAGAAGGCAAAACTGGATATTTACCTTGATTTCAAAGAGTTTACGTTAAATGATCCGTTAAAATACAACTTCGAACCGCCAAAAAACTATAAGCGTAAGTAATTTACCCTTCAATTTTTCGTTATCAAACAAAATTTTCCGCCTGAAGCGGACTTACACCCGTCAGAGGCGGATTAAATTCATTGATCATGCTGAAATCTTTTTTCTCCTTTTTCCTGATCTGTTTCATCGGACTGGCTGTGCATGCCCAAACCCGTGAAGAACTGCAAAAACAGGAACAAGACCTGAAAAAGGAATTGGCGGAACTCAATAATCTGCTGTCTCAAACCCAGAAAAATAAAAAACTTTCTTTAAGTCAGCTAGCCATCATCAAACGAAAAGTGGCGATGCGTGAACAGTTGGTGAACTCCATCAATCGTCAAATACGTGATCTGGATAATACAATCTTTTTGAATGAAAGGGATATCTATCGTTTGAGAAAAGAGTTAGACACTTTGCGTGTTAAATATGCCAAGAGTATTGTATTTGCTTACAAGAACAGAAGCAGTTACGAATACCTGAATTTTATTTTCTCTTCCAGAAGTTTTAATGATGCGATCAAAAGAATTACCTATCTAAAAAGCTATCGCCGTAATCGTGAAACACAGGCGGAAGCCATTATGCAATCTGAGCAGTTGTTGAAAGAAAAAATTGATTTACTCAGTAACAATAAAAAAGAACGCATCACCACACTGGAGAAGCAGAGTGAACAGTTGAAAGTATTACAAGAAGATAAAAAAGTGCAAGATCAGGTTGTTGCACAATTGAAAGGAAAAGAACAGGAGTTATCTACACAAATAAGGAATAAAGAAAGACAACGTCAAAAAATGCAGCAGGCGGTAATGGCTATCATTAGACGAGAAGCAGACGAGGCAGCCAAAAGAGCCAAACAAAAAGCTGCAGAAGACGCAAAAAGAGCAGCTGCCAATAATACCAAACCTTCCGAAGGAACCACTGCTAAAAACAATACTGTGTCTAATAGCAATGCGACCAAGAGCACTGCTATCAATGAACCATTAGAGAATAAACCGGTAGCAGACAGACCCTACTCTGTATTTGAGTCAACGCCAGAGGGCAGGGAAACCTCTATTCAATTTGAACAAAATAGAGGCCGATTACCGTGGCCTGTAGATCGTGGAAATGTTTACGTTCCTTATGGTATTTCCACAGTACCCGGTACCAAGCTCACACAGAAGAGTGATGGAATCCAGATTGCTTTGCCTGAAGGGTCCCCCGTTAAAAGTATTGCTGATGGAGAAGTAATGTATGCTAGTGAAGTAAATGGAGAATTAGTAGTCATGGTCAGACATGGAAAATATTTTACCTCAATTAGCCAGCTATCCAGTATTTCTGTATCAGTCGGACAACAAGTAAAAGCAGGCTCTGTTTTGGGAAGATCGGGTAGAAGTATTGATGGAGAAGGCGCCATTATCTTCGTTATCAATAACGAGAAAGGCTCAACCATGAATCCGGAACTTTGGTTAAAACCAAGAAGATAAAAAGATAAGAAACAAGAAACAAGGAACAAGCCACAAGAAAGCTCCAAGCTCCAAGCCACAAGTATTTTTCTACACTTCACACTTGTAGCTTGCTGCTTGTGGCTTGGAGCTTTCTTGTGTCTTGTCTCTTTTTTCTTGTTTCTTCCTTATCTTAGGTCATGCAACAATACATCCTATCCTTCGACCAAGGAACCACTAGCAGTAGGGCTATTGTATTTGATCATACAGGTGCTATTATTTCTGTAGCGCAGAAAGAATTCAAACAAATTTTTCCGCAGCCCGGATGGGTGGAACATGATGCCAATGAAATATGGAGTACACAGTTGGGTGTTGCAGCAGAAGCAGTGACCAAGGCAGGATTGACCATTCAACAGATTGCAGCTATTGGTATTACCAATCAACGAGAAACTACTGTGGTATGGGATAAACACACCGGGATGCCCATCTTTCATGCCATCGTTTGGCAAGACAGAAGAACAGCGGCGTATTGCGATGAACTAAAAGCGGCAGGACATGCACAAATGATTCAATCCAAAACCGGATTGATCATTGATGCTTATTTCTCTGCTACCAAATTGAAATGGATCCTCGACCATGTGGAAGGAGCCAGGGCAAAAGCTGAAAAAGGCGAACTCTGTTTCGGTACCATCGACAGCTGGCTGGTTTGGAAACTTACCAATGGTCAGGTACATGTTACCGATGTATCCAACGCTTCCAGAACCATGTTATTCAATATTCATTCTTTGACATGGGATAAGGAACTTTTGCAACTATTCAATATACCGGCTTCCATCTTACCTCAAGTAAAAAGTAGTAGTGAGGTATATGGACATACACAGAATATTCTCACTGCTCACAATATTCCAATCGCCGGTATTGCCGGTGATCAGCAAGCAGCTTTGTTTGGACAACTGTGTACGCAACCGGGCATGGTTAAAAATACCTACGGCACGGGTTGTTTTATGTTGATGAATACCGGAGAAAAAGCAGTGCGTTCTCAAAATCATTTGCTGACTACCATTGCTTGGAGTATCAATGGTATTACACAGTATGCATTGGAAGGAAGTGTGTTTATTGCCGGCGCCGTAGTGCAATGGTTACGTGATGGATTAAAGATCATTCGTTCATCCAAAGAAGTAGAAACATTGGCTGCTACTGTGAAAGACAGCGATGGCGTATATGTAGTGCCTGCCTTTGCCGGTTTAGGTGCTCCTTATTGGAATCAGCATGCCAGAGGAACGATTACTGGTATTACCCGAGGAACGACCGGCGGACATATTGCTCGCGCTTCCTTGGATAGCATTGCCTATCAAACCATGGATGTATTAAAAGCCATGGAAGCAGATGCGGGTATCACCATCAAAGAATTAAGAGTAGATGGCGGAGCCACTGCCAATAATCTGTTGATGCAATTTCAAAGTGATGTATTGAATGCCAAAGTGGTTCGTCCGATTGTGACAGAAACAACTGCTTTGGGTGCTGCATATTTAGCAGGATTGGCAGTTGGATATTGGAAGAATGTTGACGAGATACAACAACAATGGCAAATGGATCGCACATTCACACCTCAAATTTCTGAGGATCAAAGACAGCAGTTATCAAAAGGCTGGAAAAGAGCAGTGGGGGCGGCGGAGTTTGATACTTAGGTGCAGGGTACTGGGTGCTAGGTGCTAGGTGCTAGGTGCTAGGTGCTAGGTGCTAGGTTTTTTTTGACTTGTAAAATTACAAAGATATTTGATGACAATAGTTAATTGTACCATAACACCTAAAACCTAGCACCCAGTACCTAGCACCTAGTACCTTGCCCCCAGCAACTCAACCATGAACCGAGATACACAACTACAGCAACTGCGAGAAGATATCACCTGGGATATGGTGATTATTGGGGGTGGGGCTACTGGACTGGGAGCGGCTGTGGATGCGGCATCGCGTGGGTATAAGACTTTATTGATTGAGCAATACGATTTCGGAAAAGGTACCTCCAGCAGATCTACCAAATTGGTGCATGGCGGCGTTCGGTATCTGGAACATGGTAATATTAAACTTGTTAAAGAAGCTTTGCGTGAAAGGGGATGGTTATTGAAAAATGCACCGCATCTCACTTCTGTACAACCTTTTGTGATTCCGGTGCGAAGATGGTGGCAGAAATGGTATTATGGTCTGGGGCTTCGGTTGTATGATTTGTTATCGGGGAAACTATCCTTGGGACAAACCCAATTATTATCTGCCAAAGAAACATTAGCCCTATTACCGGCACTGGCTCCGGAAAAAATAAAGGGTGGTATCTTGTATTTCGATGGACAATTTGATGATAGCAGGTTGTGCATTGATCTGGCTTCCACGGCAGTATTGCATGGTGCAACACTCGTTAATTATTGTACGGTAACTGATTTGATTAAAGAGAAGAAAAAAATAACAGGTATAACCGTCCATATCGCAGATACCGATGAAACACACACCATAAAAGCTAGATCTGTTGTCAATGCAACCGGTGTTTTTACAGATACCATTTTGAAAATGGATGATCCTTCTGCAAGCAATATGGTAGATCCTTCGCAAGGTGTACACTTGGTAGTAGATGCTGTTCATTTTCCCGGTACGCACGCACTCATGATTCCTAAGACAGATGATAAACGTGTTTTATTCGCTGTGCCTTGGCATAATAAAGTAGTCATCGGTACTACGGATACACCCGTTGAAGAAGTTGCTGCAGAACCATTGGTGCTGGAAGAAGAAGTGGATTATATCTTAGAACACATCAACAGATATGTATCCCCTCAAATTCGTAGAGAAGATATCAAAAGTGTCTTTGCAGGATTACGTCCCTTGGTTCGTTCCAAAGAGGGAACGAGTACAGCGTTATTGTCACGGGACCATACCATCGTAGTGTCACCCAGTGGATTGGTCACTATCACCGGTGGTAAATGGACCACTTACCGCAAAATGGCTCAGGATGCGGTTGATAATGCAGTGTTTATTTCTAAACTGGATAAACGTTTATGCATCACTAAAAATCTTCCTATCGGTGATCCTTTATCCGTACAACAGAAAAAAGAAAAAATGATTCAGGAAGATCAGGGATTGGCATCAAAAATACATCCTGACTTCTCTTACCAATGGGCAGATATTGCCTATGCTGTTCGACATGAAATGGCAGTTACGGTTGAAGATGTGTTGGCTAGAAGAACCAGACTTTTATTTTTAGATGCACGTGCAGCATTGGATTGCCTAGAACAAGTAGTACTATTTATGCAAATAGAATTGAATCAATCGGATGAGTGGGTGCAAGCACAAAAAAAAGATTTTATTGAATTGGTGGAAGGATATCTTTAGGAAGGAACAAGAAAGAAGGGACAGGGAACAAGAAGGCTTCAAGCTACAAGTGTAATATTGGGCTTTGGTTTCGTGGAGGAGGATGGAACGCGGATGGGGCGGATGATTATGATTGATTGTGCTTCAAAGGGGGTATGGGTGAGAAGTGAAAGGTGAAAAGTGAATTGTGAATTGTCAATTGTGAATGATTTACTCACTGCTGACTACTCATCATAGACCATGGACTGATGGAACGCGGATGGGGCGGATTGTTATGATTTTTCATGATTGGATGAATCAAAGTCCGTAGGACTCCTTCGGTGGGAAAATGTAATAAAAAATTAGATTTAACTATATGACAAACTTTTTATCTGAATTTTTGGGGACTGCCTTATTAATTGCATTGGGTGATGGAGTGGTGGCCAATGTGATTCTTCCTAAAACCAAGGGCAATGGTGGCGGACTCATTTCCATTTGTTTTGGATGGGGACTCGCTGTTTTTGTGGCTGTGTATGCAACAGCACCATACAGTGGGGGGCATTTAAATCCGGCGGTGACCGTTGCATTGGCTTGGTTGGGTAAATTTCCCTGGCAGGATGTGCCTACTTATGTTTTAGCCCAGTTATCCGGAGCCATGACGGGTGCTTTACTGGTATGGGCTATTTACAGACAACATTTGGATGAAGCATCTGATGCTGCTACTAAACTTGGGGTCTTTAGTACCGGACCGTCTATTCGTAGTCCGTTTCAAAATTTGATCACGGAAACGTTGGCAACTTTTGTATTTATGATAGGTGTTCTCTTCATCATAAAACCTACTAACTCATTGGGTGCATTGGATGCTTTGCCGGTGGCATTACTGGTATTATGTGTTGGACTGGGATTGGGTGGTCCTACCGGCTGGGCTATCAATCCGGCCAGAGATTTAGGTCCACGTATCATGCATGCCATTCTTCCCATTAAACATAAAGGCACCAGTGATTGGTCTTACAGCTGGATACCCGTTGCAGGACCCATTATTGGAGGCGTATTGGCTGCGGTGGTTTGGGAAGCGATTTTTTGATCTTTGATTTTTTGATTTTTTTGTTAAATCGGTAGACATATCTTCTATAAACAAATCAAGAAATCACAGATTCCTCCTTCTGAGAAAGGGTAAATTAAAACTCTGAGCAACTGTTTTCTTTTTGGGTCTTTTTTGTGGTTGGTATTCTTGATAATAGATACGTATCAAGATAATAAAATAGGAGATCAGTAAGGGACCAAATATGAGTCCGGTGATACCAAAATAATGTAATCCGATGATGACTCCTAGAACGGTTACGATGGGATGCACATCGGCCATTTTTCTAGCCAATAAAAAGCGGACAACATTGTCCATCGTACTTAAAATAATACTACCCCATCCGAACAAAAAAATGCCTTGCCAGGTTTGTCCGATGATGAGCATGTATATACCCATTGGTAACCATACAATTCCGGTTCCTACAATTGGTATGATGGAAGCAAAGCCGGTAATAATGGCCCAGAAAACAGGTTCCTCCATTCCGGTGATCAAAAAAGAGATGTAGGCAACCGCACCTTGTACTACTGCAATCAACGGTACACCCACGGCATTGCTTATTGTTTGGGCATGCAATTCAGTTCCAAATAAAGCAATCTGGCTTCTTTTGAAAGGGAGATAAAAAACGATTGCAGCTTCCATTCTACCGGTATTCATGATCATAAAGTAGAGAAAGAAATACATCATGATCATAGAGCTGAACAGGTTCATGCCCTGATTCAATGCAGTGGAAACAAAATCTGTGGCAAAAGTTTGCAGCTGGGCAATATTTTTTTCCGACAATAAAATGAAATCAAACTTTTTGCGCAATACTTCATCAATATGTGTGAGGGGTTCAATGATGGTAGAAAAATTGGTAGCTACCAATGATACTTTTTGATACATCATACCCGCGAGTAGCGAAACGGGTAATAGAATGATAAAAAAGGAAGTAATAATCACCAATGCAGCGGCCCATGATTTCCGCCATTTTTTCCTGTTCACCAACCAGTCAACGGGAGATTTACTGAGTACATAAAACATGATAGCTCCTAGAAAAGCGGTAAAAAAAGCAGTCAAGCTATACAATAGGAAACCTGCAAATACCAGAATAGCACCCAAAAAGATGTATCGGTTGATTTTATGATCTTGAAGGTGTTCCATGGGGTAAATTTAGGGATTTAGATGCTGGGTTCAAGGTACTGGGTGCTAGGTGCTAGGTACTAGGTACTAGGTCTAGGTACAAGGTACTGGATTTCATGTGTCTTGTACTGATTTAGGGGCTTTTAAATGTGGGTATGAAACTTATTTTAAACTAAATAACCAAACACCCACTAGCAACTAGTACCTAGCACCTAGTACCTTGCACCTCATACCCGTGGGTAAAATTTACTTGGAGGAATTGCCATTTTTTACCCTTCATCCCCTTACCTTTGCCGCCAAATCGGAAAGGCTGTTTTCCGAACCCTGTGAGGGGCATTTTTAAACCTAATTATATCTCCTGATATGGCTACAAAAGGTAAGATCAAACAGATCATCGGTGCGGTGGTTGACGTTCATTTTCCTGATAAAACATTGCCTGAAATCTACAACGCGCTTGAGATTTCTAAAGACAAAGGCGAAAAACTTGTACTTGAAGTGCAGCAGCACCTCGGCGAAGACAGCGTTCGTACCATCGCTATGGACGGTACCGAAGGTCTGGTTCGCGGAATGGAAGTGGTTGACACAGGAAAAGCGATTGCTATGCCTATTGGTGATGGAATCAATGGTCGTTTATTTAATGTAACCGGTGATGCGATTGATGGTTTGCCACAGGTGAGCAAGGTAAACGGTCGTCCTATCCATAATAAACCACCCTTATTTGAAAACCTGAGTACGGCTACAGAAGTACTCTTCACAGGTATTAAGGTAATTGACCTGATTGAGCCTTATGCAAAAGGTGGTAAGATCGGTCTGTTTGGTGGTGCGGGTGTGGGTAAAACCGTATTGATCCAGGAATTGATCAACAATATCGCTAAAGGATACGGTGGTTTGTCTGTATTCGCCGGTGTGGGTGAGCGTACTCGTGAGGGAAATGATCTGTTGCGTGAAATGATTGAAGCAGGTATCATGAAATATGGTGATGCCTTTAAACATAGCATGGAAGAAGGTGGATGGGATCTGAGCAAAGTGGATATGGAAGGATTGAAAGATTCTAAAGCCACTTTTGTATTCGGACAAATGAACGAGCCTCCCGGAGCACGTGCACGTGTGGCATTATCTGGTCTGACCATCGCTGAATATTTCCGTGATGGAGATGGTACCGGTAAAGGAAAAGACATTTTATTCTTCGTAGATAATATCTTCCGTTTCACCCAGGCAGGTTCTGAGGTATCAGCGTTGTTAGGTCGTATGCCTTCAGCGGTAGGATATCAGCCTACATTGGCTACTGAAATGGGATTGATGCAAGAGCGTATCACTTCAACCAAAAACGGTTCTATCACCTCTGTACAGGCGGTATATGTACCAGCGGATGACTTGACTGACCCTGCTCCTGCAACTACCTTCGCTCACTTGGATGCAACTACGGTATTGAGTCGTAAGATCGCTGACTTGGGTATCTACCCGGCGGTGGATCCATTGGATTCTACTTCGCGTATCCTGACTCCTGCCATCGTAGGTGAGGCACATTATGAAACTGCTAACCGTGTGAAGTTGATCCTTCAGCGTTACAAGGAACTGCAGGATATCATTGCGATCCTCGGTATGGATGAATTGAGTGAAGAAGATAAGATGACCGTACAGCGTGCGCGTAAAGTACAGCGTTTCTTGAGTCAGCCTTTCCACGTTGCTGAACAGTTTACCGGTTTGAAAGGTGTATTTGTTAGCATCGAAGATACCATCCGCGGTTTCAACGCCATCATGGACGGTGAAGTAGATGAGTACCCTGAAGCAGCATTCAACCTGGTAGGTACACTGGAAGATGCGATTGAAAAAGGTAAGAAACTGTTAGAAGCAGCAAAAGGATAATTCATCAATTAGTAGATTATTATGACACTCGAAATATTAACACCTGAAAAGAAACTGTACAGCGGAGAGGTTTATGGTATTCAACTGCCGGGTATTACCGGTTTGTTTGAAGTGTTGGATCAACACGCTCCCCTCGTGAGTGCTTTGGGGAAAGGGAATGTAAAAATCCTGAAAGACAAAAGCAACAATGAAATGTACAGTATTCAAAGTGGATTTGTAGAAGTGTTGAATAACAAAGTAACTGTTCTGGTAGAAGGTGCTCAAGCGCTCTAACAACAGATGATGGTATAAAAGGAAGCTCCGGTAGAAACCGGAGCTTTTTTTATGGTCATCAGCCTAAGGCTGACGCCATATGGGGGGTAAGTTATTTGCATCAGGCATCTACTGCCTTTGTTTTTTCAATGATATTTCTGATGATCTGATCTAACTCATCAGAAGATTGTTTGAGGTATTGAAAAACATATCCATGTTCCGTATGTGTTTTTTGCGATTCCATCAGGGATAGCAAACCAAGAATATTGGCCAATGGCTTACGTACCTCATGTGACTGTAACCAGGCAATCTTTCTAAGCTTTTCATTTTGTGACATCAGTTTTCTTTCAGCCGTTTTTTTATCGGTGATGTCCATTAAAGAACAGAAATGCATACCCGGGGTAAATTCAGAAGTGGCTTGGTATTCTACGATCAACTTGGTGCCATCTTTTTTGTATAGTTCAATGGTTCCTGTCTGATGTTTGGTAGCAATAAAATCGCTCCATAACATCATGGTAGACATTTGCATGTCCGGTCTGGTCAATTGCCACACATGCATTTTCAATAACTCCTCACGGGAATAGCCCAATAATTCGCAAGCGGCAGGATTTACATCTTTATAGCGTAAGTAAGAATCACAAATCAACATCGGTGAAACTGAGTTTTCAAAGATGTCTTTATACATCTTACGCATGTCTTCTGATTCTTTTTCCGCTTGTACTTTAGCGGTGATATCTATTCCCGTAGCCAATACACCGATAATATTGTTTTGCTCATTATATAGAAGTCTATTTCTCCAAGCAATACATCTAAGCTCTCCCGATTTTGTTAGTATTTCTCTTTCATAATATTCAAGATATACCGCTTCACCATTGATGATCTTCAGAAATGCAGCTTTTGCTTCTTGTCGGGTTTCGATCGGAGCAAAAACTTCATACCAATCTTTACTGAATAAATCTTTCTCTTCATAACCGGTGATCTTACAACCTGCCTGATTGATGAGTCGTATGCTCGCGTCTTTATTGAGTACTACGACCATTGCTTCCACAGAGTCGAGGTACAATTCTGCTTTATCACGTTCTTTTTTTAGTTGGACTTCGATACTTTTTTGACGAGTGATATCAATACATACGCCAGTAAGCTTAATGGGTTCTTTTTTATGATTGTAGAGTAACTTGATATTCCCGCGAATATGCTTAACGAGTTGATTGGGACCTTGTATGCGAAATATGATACTCTTTTGCTGATTTGGACAATGTATTGCATGATGTATCACATCTTCCACACCGGATCTGTCTTCCGGGTGAATGATATCTTTGAAAGCAGATAAAGTATGATCAAACTCATGCGGTTGTACCCCAAAAAGCTGGTACATAGGTTGATTCCAGGTGATGAAGCCTGAGAGCAGATCATATTCCCAAATACCAAAAGGGATTAGGTCTGATGCTAATTGAAGTTGCTGCGATTCCGAAAATGAAAATGGATTTTTTCTTTTCCAAAAATGACTGAACGATTGGTGAATATTTCTGATGGTTCTAATCATGTAGTTGTATTGTTCGGCTTTGTCATACTCAACATGTTATTCGCCATTGAGATGATTTTCGTGGCCGTATTTTTTACATCCAAAAAACAGATATGATCAACTACGGACGGGAATAATTTGCCTGCACTCACCGTATCATCTGTTAAAATGAGTGTCGGAGTGTGAGGAGGTAATAGGAAAATAGTCTTACCCTGATTTTTATTGGTTGTACCTAAAAAGTCGATGTGTAAGATGATGAGCGCATAGCTTTCTTTCGATACCAGTTCTTTATAGGTGGTAACACTGTTAGCGCAGTTTGTTTTGATATCCTGAATGCCCTCATTTATCAAAAGATCAATGCCTTTTAGATAGAGCATCGTTTCGCTGTAAATAAGAATATTTTTCATGCAGTAAAACTACCTGTTATAAAGTTGTACAACAGTAGCACCACCTTCATATGATTTGTGGCGGTCTGTAATATTGATTTGTAGTACAGACCATGACAAGCTTAGATGAGCTGATTGTCTAATGCATACCTGATAAGGTCTGTATTGTTTTTTAATCCCATTTTGGTCAACAAGCGGTTACGATAGGTACTGATGGTGGTAACGCCTAAATGAAGTTGTTCGGCGATTTCTGATACTTGTTTTCCCTGAGCCAGCAATATGAATATTTCATATTCTCTGTTTGATAATAATTCGTGGGGTGTAATATGTTGATCGATCCCCACACCATTGACCAGTTTATCAGCGATTTCAGATGATATATATTTTTTCCCTGCCAATAATCTTTTAACGGCTGCAACCAATTCTTCAGTAGCGGCGTCTTTACTGATATATCCTGAAGCCCCACTTTTTAATGCCCTGATAGCATACTGTTCTTCCGGGTGAATACTTAGGATCAATACCGGCAATTTTGGAAAATTTTGTTTGATATCTTGGGCAACATCCAATCCACTTCTGCCGGGCATAGACAAATCGGTGATCACAATATCCCATGTATCCGCAATGGTTTTAGCAGTTACCTCTTCGGCATCTACGGCTTCACTGATAAGGGCATCAGGAAAGGCTTCGAGAAGGATTTGTTTGAGTCCTTTACGAATCACGGCATGATCATCAGCAATTAATATTCTTAGCCCCATTTAATGTAAAGGAATATGGATGATTAAAGATGTTCCCTTTCCTTCTTCGGTTTGGATTGAAAAAGTTCCGCCCAATATATATGTTCTTTCTTTAATACCCAACAATCCATACCCTTTTTCCTGTTTTTGAGTATTAACAATCCCCTTTCCATCATCGGTTATCGACATAGTCAATTGAGTATCTGTGACTTCAATAATGGTTGTGATGTTTTTGGCATTGGCATGTTTGATAGCATTATTGATGGCTTCCTGATAGATCCGAAACAGTCCGGATGCAGCATCAGGCGACAAAGGAATTTCTTGTGTGTTGACCTGAAAATGAATGTCAATGGGGTATCTTTTAGTTGTTTCCTGGTTTAACCATTCCATGGCAGCCAACATACCCAGGTCATCGAGAATGGCCGGTCGGAGATCCGATAAAATTCTTCGAATAGAGCGAATGGTATGATCGACCATTTCATTGATTTCATTGATTTTATTCAGCAGTTGTGGATCAGCTTCTTGTAATTTTTTTTGCATCCAATGGACATCCATTTGTAATCCGGTGAGTTGTTGTCCTAAATCATCATGCAAATCACGCGCGATGGTTTTTCGTTCCTCTTCTCTGATTTGCTGTAAGTGGGAGGATAATCTTCTCAGATCTTCATTAATGACTTCCATTTCCTTTTCTCTTTTTTTCTCATCATTAATATTTCTGGTATACAAAGTGACAAGATTTTCAGAAGGGTATATGTAATGATAAAGCCAATTGCCTGTATCTGCATCAAATACTTCGCCTTGTACCTTTTTGTTAGACTCGATTCCACTTTCGATCAACTCATACACGAACTGATTCTTTTCCTTAGGTAATATTTTTTTTAAATTCTTATTGATGAGTGTTTCAGGGTCGCGTTGAAAAAAAGTTGATGATGTTTTGTTGATATAAGTAATGATAAGATTTTTATCAAAAGCAATAAATGAATCAGAAATACTATCAAGAATAGATCGTATCTGCATGGTTTGTTCTTTTACTTTTTTTTCCAGCTCATTCTTAGTTTTGATGGAGTCTGAACGGAATTTATAACCGAGAACAATTACCAATACCAGAGATGTTCCAACAATCAAGTACTGTATTAGTGTCAATCGTTGAAATGAATCATTGCTCTTTGATTTTGCTTCATTCAACAATTCATTTTGTTGATATGTAAGGATGTTGATGAAATAACGCACTTTTTCCATGAAAATTCTTCCGTCATCTGCGTTGTATAATTTGATCGATTTTTCAAGGTTATTGTTTCGCCGGATATTGATCATTTTTTCAGAGAATGAAAATCGTTTTTCCGCATAAAAAATAATCGAGTCGATGATATGTCTTTGTCTGATATCTTTTATGCTCTTCAATGAATCAAGTGCAACGGACAGGTTTAATTTCGCATTTTCAAATGGTGCTAAAAATCGATCATTCCCCGTCAATAAAAAACCTCTGGCACCGGTTTCATTATCGATGGAGAGTGTGAGTACTCGATCGGCAAGTTCAGTGATTTCAAATGATAAAGTAATCTCATTGTTGATCGTTCTTAGGTCATCAGTTTGTTTGATAGAAACGATGATTACTGTCACAATGATGATCAATAGCAATAAAATACCGGTAAAATAGGAGGTTGCTTTTTTGAATACCATATGTTCTTCTCCATTGATGAAGAATGAACAATATACAAAATCAATGATAGATATTTAGCTTAGTCGGTAGCTTTTGTACGTTCAATGATGTCTTTGATAAGATGATCGAGTTCTTGCGCAGAGACTTTTAGATACTCAAGCAACTGATGTTGTTGAATGTCCATTTTAGCCATATCACATAGGTTCAGAAGACCGATTATGTTAGCAACGGGTTTTCGTATTTCGTGTGATTGCATCCAAGCAATTTTTTTTAGCTGATCATTTTGATCCTGAATTTTTGATTGGATTTTTTGCTGGTCTGTGATATCATGGTTAATACCAATCAATCTGATGGGTTGCTTCGCGGCATCTCTGATACAGGTAACATTTCCTTTAATGATTCTGATTTCCCCATCCGGTCTGATGATCCTGAATTGAGCAAATAGGGGTTCTGTGGCGTGCACAATATTTTTCATGGCTTCATCGGCACCGGGTAGGTCTTCGGGATGTACTCTTTTTCGAAAATCTTCAATCGTATGAAAGAAATGCTCTTTGGCAACACCATAAATTTCATACATCTTATTATCCCAAATAAGTCTTGAATTGCTGAATTCAAACTCCCAAACACCGAAATTCAGCAGGTGTGAGGCTAACAAAAGTCTTTCGGCTTCCGTAAAGAAGAAATGATGGATATTCGGCTTTTGAGGGTTCAATTGGGGGTATTGAACTATTAAATTAATCTTAATAAAAGGGAATATTTTTTTTAAAAAGCTTTTTAAGGTTTTTTTAATCTCTCTAATTCAATTGAGGATCAATGGGATAATTCACCATTTGTCGGTATTCGCCCCCTAAATCTGTGAGTGATTCCTTCCAAATACCCGTGATATCCGGATTAAAAATGAGGTCATTTTTGGCAACCCTTGTGATCCAGCTTCTATCATCAATCTCCTGTTGTAACTGAGATTCTCCCCAACCACTGTATCCAATAAAAAATCGGATATCGGAAGGGGGTAGCTGTCCGCTGTGTAAAAGCGAAAGGGTTTGCGTAAAATCGCCACTCCAAAATATATGATCGATCACTTCAACGCCTCCTTCAATCAGATCGGGACGACGATGTAAAAAGTGCAATGTATCTTTTTGTACCGGTCCACCTTCTGAAAGGGGAATCAATAAACCTTCGGCATCCGGAACCACATCTTGTAAAGTAAGTTCGATCGGTTTATTGACTACAAAACCAAAACTTCCCTCGTCCTGATGTTCGCAGAGAAATACCACCGTTCTTAAAAAGTTCGGGTCTTTTAAAAATGGATCTGATATCAATAAGATTCCGGATTCTAATGGCACCATACTGAAAAGTTAAGGGAATCTATTTGATCTTACAAGTAGGGTCTGCTCAGCGTTAAAATCGATATAAATCATGGGTCCGGGTTCATGATTAGCTCGTACAGACTACTATATTTGTGAGAATGAAGAGAACTTTCCCCGTTATTGTCATACTGATTACCCTCTCGCTACTTGGACTTTTTATCATACAGAGTTCGTGGCTGAATAATTTGTTTGAGATACGTAATACTGAGTTACTCAATAAAGCATATGAAGCAGCTTCCAATGTAACTGCAAAGCTTACCAATAACGCGCCCGCTTCTCAGCGATTGCGACTGCCCAAACGTGGTGGACTTACTTTCAATCCCGATTTTCATTTGCATATTTTGAAACCACCCACTATTGATCAACGGTTTACTTTTCAGGATGTACATAAAATGGTAAGGCAGGAATTTGATGCGGTAGGATTAAAAGAGATCAAATTTGAGTTTGCGGTGATTGGTCCTACAGAAGAAATTGAAATGTCAACAAAGAAGTTTTCTTCTGAGTATTGGGATACGATTTTAAATAAAAGAATTTATCTACCCATCGTTCCTGCTAGCGCCTCAGATTTTGAAGGATTGAGTGCTACGGAATATTTGGTAGTAGTGGTTCCTGATTTTCAGAAACAGGCTTGGGCATCATTAAAATGGGTGTTTATAGGTGCTGTTGTATTTATGTTCATCATTATTGCAGCTTTCTATGTTACCATTCGCTCATTGTTGAATCAGAAAAAATTGAGTGAGATCAAAAGTGATTTCATCAATAATATGACGCATGAATTTAAGACGCCATTAGCAACCATATCATTAGCAGTAGATGCCATTCGAAATGAAAAAGTGCAGTCGGATCCGGAGAAAATGAAATATTTCAGTGGAATCATCAAAGAAGAAAATATCCGCATGAACAAACATGTAGAGACCATTCTTCAGGCGGCATTGATGGAGAAGCAAGAATTGAAGTTGAATTTAAAAAAGCTGCATGTACATGATGTGGTGCAACATGCGCTGGATAATCATCAATTACAACTTCAGGATAAACAAGGCATGGTTGAACTGCATTTGAATGCTGCCAATGATGTAATTGAAGCTGATGAAGCACATTTTACCAATATGATATCCAATTTGGTGGATAATGCTATCAAGTACTCAAAAGATAAACCACTGATTCGTATCACTACCCATAGTACAACCAAACATATTCTTATTCGCGTAGAAGATAACGGTATTGGTATGAGTAAAGAATCCGTAAAACGCATCTTCGAAAAGTTCTATCGCGCACACACAGGTAATTTACACAATGTAAAAGGATTTGGTTTAGGTATGAGTTATGTAAAGACGGTCATTGATGCACATAAGGGAAAAGTGAAGGTAGATAGTACCCTTGGTAAAGGAAGTGCATTTACGGTTGAAATGTCTTTGATGAAGGGGCATCAAAATTAATCCTGTTTCCACAACAATGATCCATCCCCATAACTCAGGAATCGAAAGTCGTGATCAAGTGCGTATTGATAAATATTTCTCCAGTTGGTTCCTGTAATGGCTGCTACCAATAGTAGTAGTGTAGATTGTGGTTGATGAAAATTCGTGATCAAAGCTTTCATGATCTTGAAAGTATAACCCGGTGCAATAATGATACTTGTTTTAGTGATCAATCGGTATCGTTTTCTTTCATGCAAATAATTTTCAAGTGCTAGGAGTGCTGCCTCTGCACTGGGCAATGCACCTGAATGGTTATACGGATCCCACTGACCAACAGTAAGCTCTTGAATAGCGATAGAAGGTTGATCGATGATTTTCTTACCTAGCCAGTATAAACTTTCAACAGTGCGTAAAGAAGTGGTACCTACAGTGATGATGTTGTGTGATAATGCTTTTCTAATGGTTTCAATTGATTCAATGCTCACATCAATATATTCAGCATGCATCTCATGATCTTGCATTACGGATGCTTTCACCGGTTTAAAAGTGCCGGCCCCTACATGTAGTGTTACGAATTCAGAGTGAATATTTTTTTCAGCCAGTCGTGTGAGCAAGGGAGTCGTGAAATGTAAACCTGCTGTGGGTGCTGCTACAGAACCATCGTATTTGGCATACACTGTTTGATAACGCTCTTTATCTGCATCTTCAACATCACGATCCATATAAGGTGGGAGTGGAAGATTACCGGCATGATGTAAAATATCAGCAAAAGAAAGATGGGTTTCACTCCATTGAAATAAAATGATAAAAGCATCTGATTGTACAGCTACTTTTTCTGCAAATACTTGTATTTGTTGATCCTTCCAGTTAAATGATAAAGAGAGTTGACCTTCTTTCCATTTTTTAGCACCTCCGACCAAACATTTCCAATACACTTGTTGCTTTTGCATCATAGCAGTTGTTACATCTGCGTAACGATCATCAGGCTCCAGACAAAATATTTCGATGGCGCCTCCTGAGGGTTTATAAAAATGCAAACGTGCTTCTACTACTTTGGTATTATTAAATATCAATAGTGTATCAGGAGGTAATAGTTCAGGCAGTGAGCGATATACATCTGTGGTGATACTTGCATTTTGATAGATCAATAATTTACTCAGGTCTCTTTCTTCAACAGGGTAACGGGCAATGCGTTCATCCGGTAGATCGTAACTGAAATCAAGTATCGATAAGTCTTTAGGATGCATATAAATATTCAAGTGAGCGGCAAAGTTAATGATGAAGCTTGCAGTGGAGCGATCATTTCTTTCTTTTCATGCACTTCAATCCACTCCATTGTTCACTTACCGCGCATACTTTCACATCTACCCAGCCTGTAGGCAGTACAATGGATCGGATGGTATCTTCTGTAAGATCGGTGGGAATTCTTGCCGATTTTTTATACCAGGATATCCAAATACTGCCACCCGGGGCTGTTTGGGTGATGAGTTTTGGGAAGATGGTTGTGAGTTCTTGCCGACTGGTAACAAAACAATGGGTCAAATCGGCTTCCCCACTTTTTACCACCTGTTGGCTGACCGATAAACCGATCATCTGCTCATAGTGTTCCGGTGCTGACACAAGCCTGATGCGGGTTTCGGGCTTAATACCCAGTTTCTGCCAGATGGGTTTTCCGGAGTAGCCGATAGGGTTCATGGATGTGATTCTTTATGGATTGATTTTCAATGAAGTACAAGACTATTAAGGTTTTTGATTGGTTTTCCACGCACTATTCACACGAATCCACATTTCATTCACATGCCCTTTTGCCTTCATCTCCTGCAATTCAATGCAGTATTGTATTACAGCGATTTTCTATTTGTGGATAAATAGAGTCTCCCCAAATACGGGTTAAAAGTGGGAAAAAGTGTTATTTTGTGTCAACAAGTGGTAATCTTAAAAATATTTATTCACCAATGACCGGATTTCACGGAGAATACGAAGCTACAGTTGACGCGAAAGGGCGTTTCCTGCTTCCGGGCGGACTGAAAAAACAGTTGCCGGAGGGGGAGAGCCGTTTCATACTCAGCCGTGGTTTCGAAAAATGTCTCACGTTGTATCCTTTGAAAAGTTGGGAATTAATCATTGCCAAGATTAGCCAGTTGAATGATTTCGACCCCAAAGTACGTCAATTCCGCCGTCAGTTTTTGGGTGGTGCTACAGAAATAGAACTGGATAATGCCGGTCGTATGCTGTTGCCTGCTTCACTGAAGGAGTTTGCCGGATTAGGTAAGGATATCATCCTTGCCGCCGCAATGGATCGTTTCGAAATCTGGGATGCTGGTAAGTACAAACAGCTCTTTGAGGATTTCTCACCAGAAGCTTTCAGTAGCCTGGCGCAGGAAGTGATGACTGATAAAATTTGAGAATGATGCAGCTTGACAATTTGAAAATGAAAAACATCGTAAGGTTCATTTTCGACTTCTCAACTCTCCTCTCATTTTTTAAGTTGGTCGATTTAGGAAAAAATATTTCAATCCCGACAAAAGCGGGACAAATTTTCAAATTTTCAAATTGAACACAGGTTATCATATCCCCGTCCTCTATCATGAAACCCTGGAAGGTTTGTCGATCAAGCCCGATGGTGTATATGTGGATTGCACTTTCGGTGGTGGTGGACATAGCAGAGGAATATTGGCGCAGTTGAATGAAAAAGGCAAGCTCTTTGCCTTTGATCAAGATGCAGATGCGCAGAAAAATATTCCGGATGATGGTCGCGTAGTCTTTGTACCGCAAAACTTTCGTCACCTGCAACGCTTTCTTCGTTTGCATGAAGTACAGGCAGTTGATGGTATTCTCGCTGATCTGGGTGTTAGCAGTCACCAGTTTGATGAAGGTGATCGCGGCTTCTCTATTCGCTTCTCCGGTCCATTGGATATGCGGATGGATAGACGCCAATCGCTCAGTGCTGCAGATATTGTAAAAGGATATACCGAACAACAATTGCACAAATTGTTTGAACAGTATGGCGAAGTCAGTAATTCAAAAACACTGGCCAAGCAAATCGTTCAACAACGCAATCATATCCAAGTACAAAACATCGAACAGTTTAAGGCACTGATTAGTCCGGTGGTGAAAGGAAATCCGAACAAGTACTTGGCTCAGGTATTCCAGGCGCTTCGTATGGAAGTGAACGACGAAATGGGGGCATTGAAAGAAATGTTACAGCAGGTTCCTGCTGTACTCAAAGCAGGTGGTCGTATTGCCATCATCACTTTCCATTCTATAGAAGACAGGCTGGTAAAGAACTTTTTCCGGCAGGGGAGTTTCGACGAAACACCTGATAACCCGCTGTTGCCTGTAGTGAAAGAGCAAGTGCTGAAAGTGATCACAAAAAAACCAATAACAGCATCAGCAGAAGAGCTGAAACAAAATAGCAGAAGCAGAAGTGCAAAGTTGAGAGTGGCGGAGAGGGTGTGAGTGAGTAGTGAGAGGTGAAATGTGAATGGTGAAAGGTGAAAAATGAAAGGGTTTGTCTGTCAACTGTCAACTATCATCTGTCAACTAAAAAAATGTCCGAGTCAGAAAAAATACAAACGCAAAAAAATCCGCTGAAAGGTTTATTCAACTATCAGTGGATACTGAAGAACATTCCGTTTTTTCTTTTTCTGTCTTTTCTGGCGGTTTTATATATCGCTAACGGACATATGGCTGATAGAACAATTCGGAATATCAACAATACAACAAAGCAGTTGAAAGAGCTGCAATATGAATACAAGACACTGAAGAGTGAAGTGATGTTTAAGAGTGAAGAGCAGCAAGTGATTAAGGCGACAGAGCCGTTGGGATTGAAAGTGATTAAGGAGACGCCGGTGAGGTTGAAGAGTGAGAAGTGAAGAGTGAAAGGTGAATTGTGAATTGTGAAATGTGAATGGATTTTTTTTGGATTGACTTATAAAAACCGTACCCTACCTTGGAAGTAAAACGCGACATACTTTGGCGTGTATACCTCAGTTATATACTGGTGGTGGCTGTTTGTATCGCCATTTTTGGTAAGGCGGTATACATTCAGCAAGTAGAAGGTGGCTATTGGAGAAGTATGAGCGACAGTCTTCATCAACGCATCGACGAAATAGAAGCTGAGCGTGGCACCATTTATAGTGAAGACGGACAAATGCTCAGTACCAGTATTCCTCAGTTCGATATCTACATGGATTTCAGGGTAGAATCGCTCCGCGCAAAAAATGGATTGTTGTTTCGTGAGAACATTGATTCTCTGAGTTATTATTTGGCAGATCTTTTTAAAGATCAGTCTAAGGAAGATTATAAAGCTTTATTAAAGCAAGGCTATAAAAACAACGATGCGTATTTCCTGCTAAAAAAGAAAATCTCTTTCCGTGAATACGAGCAATTGAGAAAATTCCCGCTGTTTCGTTTGGGTAGGTATAAGAGTGGCATGATCGCTAATGAAAAAACCATTCGTCTGAACCCATACAAAATGCTGGCCTTTAGAACCATCGGTTTGGCAAGAGATGCGAATAAGGTAGGATTGGAAATGACTTATGATAGCATCCTAAAAGGAAGAAACGGCAAACAATTGGTTCGATCTATTGCAGGTGGTGTTCATGTTCCGGTTGATGCAGATACCTATGAAATTGAACCTGAGACAGGCAAAGACATTGTAAGTACCATTGATGTTTTCATTCAGGAAGTGACGGAGAATGCCTTGATGAAAATGATGATCAAAAACGAAGCTGAATATGGAACAGCGATCGTGATGGAAACCAAAACCGGTAAGATCAAAGCCATTGCCAATTTAGGAAAAAGAGGAGAGGGCAACTACTGGGAAGACTTTAACTATGCAATCAGTCCATCTGAACCCGGTTCTACTTTCAAGCTAGCTACTATGATGGCTTTGCTGGAAGACAAAAAAATCAGTTTGAATCAAGGTGTGGATTTAGAGGGTGGTACTTGGAAAACTGCCGGTCAGGTGGTGTATGATAGCGAAAAGCATGGAAGAAATATTGTTTCAGTCAAGCAAGCATTCGAGTTGAGTTCCAATGTTGGGATGGCGAAACTAGCTTCTGCGCACTATGCATCCAATCCTTCTCGTTTTATTGCGCACCTGAAAAAAATGAGAATGGATACACTCACAGGTATCGATCTAACCGGTGAACGTAATCCAACCATTTTCAAACCCGGACATAAACTTTGGGGGCCTACCACTTTGCCATGGATGGCATTCGGTTACAATTTGGCGGTGAGTCCATTGCAAACCTTATCGCTTTACAATGCTGTGGCCAATGATGGTAAGATGATGAAGCCTTATTTGGTATCTGCTATCAAAGAAGAGGGTGTGCTTCAAAAATCATTTGCTCCAACAGTGGTTGATGAGAAAATCTGCAGTGATGAAACATTGAAACAGCTAAGAGAATGTTTGGAAGGTGTTTGTATATCGGGTACAGCTGCCTTGCTTTTCAAAGGATCGCCTTATGCAGTTGCCGGTAAAACAGGTACAGCTTTGGTTGCCAATGGTAACAGAGGATATGCTGACAAGATTTATCAATCTTCTTTTGCCGGTTATTTTCCTGCTAATGATCCCCAATATACTTGTATAGTAGTGATCAAGAATAAGCCACATGCAGCTGTATACTATGGTGGTTCGGTAGCCGGACCTGTATTTAAAGAAATCGCTGATAGATTATTCAGCACCTATGTACGTGTAGGCAATATTGCAAAGCAGCAAGCAAAATTAGATAGCAGTTATTTCATGTATGCAGGTTTCAAACCGGATGTGACAACTGTGACACAAAAATTGAATATCCCATTCAAGGATTCATCTCGTAGGGCAGATGAGTGGGTGGCGATGAGTGGAAAGAATAGTACAGTTACGATTCAAGCCAAACAAGTTTCTGATAAAGCCATGCCTCTACTAAAAGGAATGGGATTGAAAGATGTGGTTTATCTGTGTGAGAATTTAGGATTAAAAGTACAGGTACAGGGAAAAGGAAAAGTAGTTGCTCAATCGATATTACCCGGACAACAATTTGCCAAAGGACAACTGGTCAATATCGCGCTTAATTAAATGGAGATGACAAAACTGCAAGACATATTATACAAGGTTCATCTGAAGCAGGTACATGGTAGTACAGATATTAGGGTAACCGGTATTCAGATCGATTCCAGAAAACTGGAAAAGGGCAATGTATTTGTAGCGATCAGAGGAGCAGTTTCAGATGGACATCAATTCATCGATAAAGCTATTGAGTCTGGGGCCACAGTCATCGTATGTGATAAGATGCCTGCAACTTTTCAAGAAGAAGTTACTTATCTGGAGGTAAATGATACACAAGAAGCAGTGGCTTTTATGGCACATCAGTTTTATGATGAGCCTTCTACGAAAGTAAAATTGGTAGGTGTTACAGGAACCAATGGAAAAACAACGATTGCTACTGTACTCTTTAAATTATTCAGCAGATTGGGATATAAATGTGGTTTGATTAGTACGGTACAGAATCAGATTGGGAATGATATTATTCCTGCTACCCATACTACTCCTGATGCGGTTAATCTGAATGCATTGCTCAGACTTATGGTTGATTCCGGATGTAGTCATGTTTTCATGGAGTGCAGTAGTCATGCTATTCATCAGCATCGCATTACAGGGTTGCAGTTTACCGGTGCATTGTTTAGCAATATCACACATGATCATTTAGACTATCATAAAACTTTTGAAGAATATATCCGTGTAAAAAAATCATTCTTCGATCATTTGCCTGCATCGGCTTTTGCTATTTCGAATGCAGATGATAAGCGAGGAGAAGTGATGTTGCAGAATACACAGGCGACCAAATATTTCTACAGCCTTAAAACATTGGCATCCTTCAAAGGAAAGATTCTGGAGAATGCATTGACAGGTCTGGTAATGACAGTGAATGATAAAGAAGTTCATTTTCGTTTGATCGGTGAATTCAATGCGTATAATCTATTGGCTGTATATGGTGCTGCTGTTTGTTTGGGAGAAGAGAGTGATGAAGTGCTTACCCAGTTAAGCATGTTGAGTGGTGCAGAGGGCAGGTTCGATTATGTAATCAGTAGTGGACTCATCATCGGTATTGTAGACTACGCACACACTCCCGATGCTTTGGAGAATGTACTGATGACCATCAAAAAGTTAAGAAAAGGGCATGAGCAGGTGATTACGGTTGTAGGCTGTGGTGGTGATCGAGATAAGACCAAGCGTCCTATCATGGCGCAAACAGCATGTGACTTGAGTGACAGAGTGATATTGACCAGCGATAATCCTAGAACAGAAGACCCGGAAATGATTTTGAAAGATATGGAAGGAGGGTTGAGTAGTTCTGCAAGAAGAAAATACATCTCTATTGTAGACAGAAAGGAGGCGATTAGAACAGCGGTAAGTTATGCAGGTGCTGATGATATCATTTTAGTAGCAGGCAAGGGGCACGAAAAATACCAGGATATCAAAGGCGTAAAATATGCTTTTGACGATAAAGAAGTGTTACAGGAGATGTTTAAAGAATTGGGTAAATAATCAAAACCAAACACATGTTATACCAATTATTTACATGGCTAAAACAGGAGTTCAACATGCCCGGTGCAGGTATGTTTCAATTCTTGACTTTCAGGATTGCGATGGCGGTTCTTTTGTCGCTAGTCATTGCCACTGTGTATGGTAAGCGTTTGATTTTATTCCTGCAGAAAAAACAGATCGGTGAAACAGTCAGAGATTTAGGACTACAAGGTGAGCACCTGAAGAAAGGAACACCCACCATGGGCGGTATCATCATTCTTTTGAGCATATTGATTCCGACTTTACTCTTTGCCAATCTGGATAAAGTATATATCCGTTTGATGATTTTGTGTACGGTTTGGCTGGGTATCATCGGGTTTCTGGATGACTACTTTAAAATACGCGCAAGAAAATCAGCGCAACAAAAAGGAGAGTCTTACAAGAAAAAAGATAGTGATGGTTTGGCAGGTATCTCTAAGATCATTGGACAAGTAGGATTGGGCATCATCATTGGTACTACACTGTATTTCAGTAATGCGGTAACAGTAGAAAGAGAGATCGTTTCAACAGCTTATGCAACGCTGCAGCAAGGAGAACGTTTTGCAAAAGATACCAATATCGTTACCAGAACCATCAATGGTGAGGAACGTCGATATGTAAAAGTAAAGACTCCTATCACCACCATTCCTTTTGTAAAAAATCATGAATTCAATTACAGCAAACTGATCAGCTGGATGGGTAAAGATGCAGAGAAGTATACCTGGATCATTTATATACTCATCGTAACATTCATCATTACTGCAGTATCCAACGGCGCAAATATTACAGATGGATTGGATGGATTGGCAGCAGGTGTGAGTGCGATCATTGGGGTGGCTTTAGGAGTATTCATTTATGTGAGTGGTAACTATGTATTAGCCGACTATCTGAATGTGATGTACATACCCAATCTAGGTGAGTTGTCCATATTCGTAGGCGCATTTGTAGGTGCGTGTATTGGTTTCTTATGGTACAATGTGTACCCTGCACAAGTGTTCATGGGTGATACCGGAAGTCTTGCATTAGGAGGTATCATCGCTTCACTTGCCATCATTGTTCGAAAAGAATTATTGATCCCTATTTTCTGTGGTGTTTTTCTCATCGAATTATTAAGTGTCATGATTCAGGTGAGCTATTTCAAATACACGAAGAAAAAATTTGGTGAGGGCAGAAGGATTTTTCTGATGAGTCCATTACACCATCACTATCAGAAGAAAGGATTCCATGAAAATAAAATTGCTATCAGGTTTTGGATCGTTACAGTATTGTGTGTGGTGATGTCGATTCTGACCCTGAAAATGAGATAATGGAAATGAAGCAACACAGACTGGTCATATTAGGTGGTGGAGAAAGCGGTGTAGGTGCTGCGCTACTTGGAAAACAAAAAGGGTATGATGTTTTTCTGAGTGATGGCGGACAGATCAAACCTGTATATGAAAAAGAGCTCATTGACAATCAGATTGATTTTGAATCAGCTAAACACAGTTTAGAACTGATCCTGAATGCAGATGAAGTGATGAAGAGTCCGGGTATACCGGAAAAAAATGAAGTAGTGAAAGCTATACGTGCCAAAGGTATTCCGGTGATCAGTGAAGTGGAGTTGGCTTACCGGTTTAAAGGTGATAGTAAGATCGTAGCCATTACCGGTAGCAATGGAAAAAGCACTACTACATCATTGATTTATCACATCTGTAAAACAGCGGGATTGGATTGTGCCTTGGTGGGCAATATTGGTTACTCATTCGCCAAGCAAGTTGCTGAAGATCCTAAACCATTGTATGTAGCAGAGATCAGTTCTTTTCAGCTGGATGATATCAAGGATTTCCGTGCAGATGTAAGTGTGTTGTTGAATATCACGGAAGATCATCTCGATCGGTATGACTACAAGTTCGAGAACTATATCAACAGCAAATTCAAGATCATTCAAAACCAAACCATGAATGATTATTTCATCTACTGTCAAGATGATGAAGTGATCATGAACAAACTGAGATTACTAACCATCCATACTAACCCATTACCATTCTCTATGAAACAAGAAGTAAAAAAAGGCGGCTACATCAAAGGAGACCAGATGATGCTGAGAATCCAAGAAGAAAGAGTAAGCATGAGTATTTATGATTTTGCCCTCAAGGGTAAACACAACAACTACAACACTATGGCTGCAGGTATTGCCGCAACGACTTTGGGAATCAGGAAAGAAAAGATCAGAGAAGCCGTCAAGAATTTCCATAGTCTGGAACATCGCATGGAGTTTGTTGCGATGGTAAGAGGTGTTGAGTTCATTAATGACAGTAAAGCTACCAATGTAAACAGTACTTGGTATGCATTGGAAAGTATGACCAAGCCTACTGTATTGGTATTGGGTGGTACAGATAAAGGTAATGACTATACCCTGATCGAGGAACTGGTTAAGGAAAAAGTAAAAGCCATTGTTTGTATGGGGCTCGATAATAGTAAGATCATAGAGGCATTTAAAGACATTGTTCCTGTAATTGTTGAAACGGATAGCGCTAAGAAAGCTGTGAATACTTCTTTTAAGTTGGCAGCAAAAGGTGATGTGGTTTTATTAAGTCCAGCATGCGCCAGTTTTGATCTGTTCAAAAATTATGAAGATCGCGGTACACAGTTCAAAGAAGCGGTAAAAGAATTATGAAATCTTTTTGTTGATCCGGACGGAATCAGAAATACAATATGTCAGAAGTAACCGATAAACTATTTTCTCAGATACCCAGTGTAGAAGGGGTTAGGAGTCAGCTTGTAGATAGAGCAAGAGGGGATAAATATATCTGGGGAATTGTTTTGCTCTTATCATTGATATCCATTCTAGTAGTATACAGTGCTACCGGGTCATTGGCTTATAAGATGTATAAGGGTAATACCAATGTTTATCTCTTTAAACAGGTATCATTTACGGTGGTGGGATTGTTATTGATCTACTTTCTACACCGGATCAATTATTCCTTATTCTCACGAATAGCTACCATTCTTTTTTTAATATCGATTCCATTATTGATCTATACCTTGTTTTTTGGAGCAAGAATCAATGAGGGAAGCAGATGGATTAAATTACCGATCATACAATTAACGGTACAAACCAGTGACTTGGCTAAACTGGCATTGTTCATGTACATTTCGCGATTGCTGAGCAAGAAACAAGAAATCATCAAGGACTTTAAAAAAGGATTTCTTCCGGTAGTAATACCCGTACTGATTATTTGTGCTTTGATCATGCCGGCCAATCTTTCTAATGCTTTACTCACAGGAGCTACCTCACTGTTATTGATGTTTATCGGTCGTGTAAGTCTGAAGCATATTTTACTTACGATTGGTATCGCATTGATACCGGTGCTTTTTATTATATCGGTAGCTGTAATGACCCATCAGAGTAAAGCCAAAGCTGATGGGCCTGTGGTAGCAGAAAAAGCAAAATCAATCGGACGATTTGGAACCTGGGTAAAGCGTGTACAAGATTTTATTTATGCAGAACAGGCAGAAGTGCCCTACCAGGTACAGCAAGCTAAAATTGCCATTGCGAATGGTGGGGTCTTAATGGGGTTAGGTCCGGGTAATAGTCAGCAGAGAAATTTTTTACCACAGGCTTATAATGATTTTATCTATTCCATTATCATTGAAGAATATGGATTGTTAGGTGGTGCTTTCATGATTTTTATCTATCTGGTATTTCTATTTAGGTGTATTCGAATTTTTAGAAGATGTCCTTATGCATTTGGTGCATTTCTCGCATTGGGATTAAGCTTCACCCTGGTGATACAGGCAGTAGCGAATATGGCAGTAAATGTAAACCTAGTGCCTGTAACAGGAGTCACTTTGCCACTCGTGAGTATGGGGGGTAGTTCATTTTTATTTACCTGTTGTTCTATCGGTATCATATTAAGTGTAGCAAGAAATGTGGAACAGATGGAAGGAAAGCCGGAGCCGGCACCATTACAAACCACAACTGTAACTGTATAAGCAATGGCAAAGAAAATTATCATAGCAGGAGGAGGAACCGGTGGACATATATTTCCGGCGATTGCTATTGCCAATGCCATTAAAAAGCTGGCGCCTGATACGGAGATCTTATTTATTGGTGCGAAGGGCAAAATGGAAATGGAAAAAGTACCTCAGGCGGGATATACCATTGAAGGATTGGATATTGCAGGGTTTAATAGAACCAACTTATTTAAGAATATTTCACTACCCATCAAATTGATGAAAAGTTTTTGGAAAGTACGTCAATTGATCGGGTCTTTTAATCCTGATGCTGTCATTGGTGTGGGCGGATATTCAACCTATCCTGTTCTGCGTTTTGCACAACAAAAGAATATACCCACATTTATTCATGAAGCCAATTCCTTTGCAGGCAAGAGTAATATGCTGCTAGGAAAAAGGGCGATTCATGTTTTTGTTGCAACAGCGGGTATGGAAACATTTTTTCCTGCCGAAAAAATTACCATCACCGGAAATCCGGTACGATCTACGATCACATCTATGCATATTTCTCATACCGAAGCTTTGAAATTTTTCGGTTTGGGTGATGATAAAAAAACAGTTCTCGTTATTGGAGGAAGTTTGGGTGCAAGAAGTATCAATGAAGTAATAGCTGCCCATATTCATGAATTTTCTTCACTGGGATTACAATTGATCTGGCAAACAGGAAAGAATAATGCAGATGCTTACCTGCAAAGAGCAAAGCCGTTCTCCAATATCTATGTCAATAGTTTTATTACTGATATGGATAAAGCATATGCGGCTGCAGATATTGTGATATCAAGAGCTGGTGCTATGTCTGTGGCAGAATTATGTGTAGTTAAAAAGCCGGTGATATTTGTGCCTTATCCTTTTGCTGCGGAAGATCATCAAACCGCAAACGCTATGCATTTGGTAAATCATCAGGCGGCATTAATTGTAAAGGATGCAGAAGTGTCTGCTAAGCTTTTTTCAACGATGGTTTCGCTTGCCAAAAATGAAGATCAGCAACAAACATTAAGTAATAACATCGCTTCATTGGCCATTACAGATGCAGATACTGTGATTGCTCAAAAAGTTTTAAGCTATATCCGTGCATAAACTGAACGACATACAAAAAATTTACTTTATCGGTATCGGTGGTATCGGTATGAGTGCATTGGCGCGTTATTTTAAATCAAGAGGGGCGGCGGTAAGTGGCTATGATAAAACCGTTACACCCTTAACAAAAGAATTGGAACAACAGGGTATTGCTATTCATTATGAAGAAAGGGTAGACCTGATCCCGAAAGACGTAGATGCAGTGGTATATACACCCGCCATTCCTTCCAATCATGCTGAGTTAGTGTATTATCGCGAACATCAATATACGGTCGTTAAACGGAGTGATGTATTACAGTGGATCACCGAAGGTTCTTTTAATATCTGTGTTGGCGGTACCCATGGTAAAACAACTGTTACTTCCATGATTGCTCATTTGTTGCGTCATTCAGGTTATGGATGTAATGCTTTCTTAGGTGGTATTGCAGCCAATTACAATACCAATTTCTGGAGCAGTGAGCGAAATGTAGTAGTGGTAGAAGCAGATGAATACGATCGTAGTTTTCTGAAACTGGTTCCGGATATCGCGGTGGTGACAGCCATCGATCCCGATCATTTGGATATTTATGGAACACCGGAAGAAGTAGAGAATGCTTTTGTACAATTTGCAGGAAAAGTAAAACCCGGTGGCTGTTTGGTAACCAAAAAAGGATTGAGTAGAGAGTCTGAACTGAATGCGTCCCATAATTATCGGTATGCCTATCATCAGTCAGATGCAGATGTGACTACAATAGGTCTGAAAGTTGAGAATGGTAGTTACACATTTGATGTACAAGGTCCAACATGGGTGATTAAGGATATTACCCTGCATATGGGTGGATTGCACAATATTGAAAATGCGGTTGCAGCGATTACAGTAGCTAAACATTTGGGTATTGATGATGATAAAATTCGTGCAGCAGTAGCAGATTTTAAAGGTGTTCGCAGAAGATTTGAGTATGCATTGAAAAATGCACAGCATGTGGTGATCGATGATTATGCACATCACCCGGAAGAACTAAGGGCATTGATCAGTGGTGTGCGAAGCATTTTTAACAAACAATCACTTACACTGGTTTTTCAACCGCATCTGTTCAGTAGAACCAATGATCTGGCTGATGGGTTTGCAGAAAGTTTAGATATGGCAGATCAGATCATCTTATTACCCATTTATCCGGCACGAGAGTTACCTATGCCGGGCGTAACCAGTGATATGCTGTTACAAAGAATGAAAGCAAAACATAAAATGATCTTAGAGAAGCAGGACATGCTGAATTGGATCAAAGAAAACAAGCCATCATTGGTGGTGATGGCAGGTGCGGGAGATATTGATGCGTTGGTACAACCGGTAAAAGCGATATTGGAGCAATAGTATATGAATAAGATTGCATGGAAGAAAAGGCTGATTCAAGCCGTCTGGATACTGGCGGGTATTGGTACCATTGTACTGATGGGGGCAGCCATGCAACACAAGAACAGAAAAAAATGTACCGACATAAAAATTGAGATCAGCGGAATTGAAGAACATATGTTCATTGATGAGAAAGATGTGCTGGACTTGATTCAATCAAAAGGAAAAGTAACCGGAATAGCTGTGGCAGCTTTGGATCTGCGCGCAATGGAAACATCACTGGAAACCAATCCATGGGTTCGGAATGCAGAAATGTATATCGATAATCAACAGGTATTACAAGTGTTGATTGAGGAAAGACAACCTGTTGCCCGTGTATTCACGATTCAGGGAGGGTCTTTTTATGTGGACAGTTCAGGTATGCGATTGCCGTTGAGTGAAAAACTATCTGCACGTGTACCTATGTTCACCGGTTTTCCTTCTGATAATGTCAAATTATCAAAACCGGATAGTGTATTGTTAAAGGATATTGTGAAAATCGGAGAGTTTGTATTGGCAGATTCTTTCTGGATGGCACAGGTTGCTCAGATCGATATTGAACCGGGTCGTCAATATGAACTGATACCCGTGGTAGGGGATCATGTGGTATCCATTGGTAATGCAGAAGACCTAGATGCCAAGTTCAATCGTCTCTATACATTTTATAAGCAAGCCTGGTTGCAAAAGGGAATACACTACTATGAACGTTTGAATGTACAGTTCGATAAGCAAGTGGTAGCAGTAAAAAGGGGTGCGGCGGCTATGCGACAGGATTCTACGGCTGCTTTGGCCTTGATACGTCAGATGACTGATCCCTTGATTACAGTACCGGTGACAGTACCGAAGGACAGTATTTCAAAACCCAATCCGGTCTTGGTGGTGGAAAAGCCTGTGCAAGAAAAAGCAGCTGTTAAAACTATTACTAACAATAACAATAAAATAAATACGAATCCGTTATCGAAGAAGGTAGCTACTGAACAAAAGAAGGAAGTAGTGAAGCCGAAGGCGGTGATGAGGAAGAATGAGTAGTTGAATCGTGAATTGTGAATGGTGAATTGTCAATATTCACAATTGACCATTGACAATTCACCATTCACAAAAATTGGAAACAACTAAAACACATACCTTATGAATCACAATGAATCACCCATCATTGTTGGTCTGGACATCGGAACTACTAAAATTGCGGCCATTGCCGGTCGTAAGAATGAGTATGGCAAACTGGAGATATTAGGTTTTGGCCGTGCCAACAGCAGCGGTGTACAACACGGACAAGTGTTGAACATCGATCAAACCATTAAAGCGATTCAGCAAGCTTTACAAAACTGTTATGACAGCAATCCTGATCTTGAGATCAATGAAGTTTATGTAGGCATTGCCGGTCACCACATCAAAAGCTTACAGACACGTGGCGACATGGTGCGTCAAGAGCATGAAACTGAGATCCAGCGCTGGGAGATCGATCAGTTATTGAATAACCAACGTAAGACCTTCATCCCTGCCGGTGATCAGATCATTGATGTGATTCCGCAGGATTTCCATGTAGACAATATTCAGAATATCAAAGATCCGGTTGGTTACAATGGGGTGAAAGTGGGCGCTAATTTCCATATCATCACCGGTGACCGTAATGCGATCAGAAATATTCACCGTGCAGTAGACAGAAGTGGTTTAAGTACCAAAGATCTGGTATTACAACCCTTGGCTTCTGCCAGTGCGGTAATGAGTGATATCGATATGGAAGCGGGTGTTGCCATCCTTGATATTGGTGGTGGTACCAGTGACCTCGCGGTTTTCTATGAAGGCATTTTAAAACATACAGCAGTGATTCCATTTGGTGGTGAGAATATCACCAATGATATCCGTATGGGTTTAGGTGTATTGAAGAGTCAGGCTGAAGCCATGAAAGTTCAATTCGGAAGTGCTTTGGCAGATGAGGCAAAAGCCAATGCGTTCATTACGATCCCCGGGTTGAAAGGAATGCCGGCCAAAGAAATCAGCGTGAAGAATCTCGCGGCAATTATCCAAGCAAGAATGAGTGAGATACTTGATTTTGTGACCTATCATATCAAAACAGTAGGATTGGATAGTCGTGCATTGAATGGTGGTATCATCCTTACCGGTGGTGGATCTCAGCTCAAGCATTTGATTCAATTAACTGAATATACTACCGGATTGAATGCAAGAATCGGATTGCCGAATGAACACTTGGCGCCGAATCATATTGAAGAGTTGAAAAAGCCAATGTATGCAACCTGTTTGGGTTTGATCTTGAAAGGGTATAGTGATTATGATCACAAATACAAAGAGTTCAATGAGCAATTCAAGAAGGTAGAAGTGCCTAAGAACCTGAAAGTGGAAGCTCCTGAGATCAGTGTACCGGAAATCCCGGCAGCTCCTCAGCCCATTGATGGCAATACCAGAAAAACAAAGTTCTGGGATAAGTTCAAAAACAATCTGATTGATCTCTTTAAAGAAGAGGAAGATCAGATGATAAAATAAAACACGGATAATCAGCGTTTCCTATTTATTCGTCCTAATGAAAACACAGACAATCTACTAACCCAACAAAAACGTTCTCTATGATTCACTTTGATCTTCCCAAACAGAAATCCTCCATCATCAAGGTACTTGGTGTGGGTGGAGGCGGGAGCAACGCCGTTAACTTCATGTTTGATCAGAATATCGAAGGTGTTGATTTTATTATTTGTAATACGGATGCCAAGGCAATCGAGCAAAGTAAGATCCCCAATAAGATACAATTAGGCCCACATCTCACACAGGGATTGGGTGCAGGTGCCAACCCTGAAGTTGGAAAAAAAGCAACAGAAGAATCTCTGGATGAGATCAGACGTATTCTGGAAGTGAATACCAAAATGGCATTCATTACTGTGGGTATGGGTGGTGGAACCGGAACCGGTGGTGCACCCATCATCGCTCAGATCTGTAAAGAACTGGGTATTCTGACTGTTGGTATTGTTACCACTCCGTTTGGATTTGAAGGTCCACGCAGACAAATACAAGCAGATGAAGGTATTCGTCAGTTAAAGCCTTATGTTGATACTTTACTTGTGATCAGTAATGACAAACTGCGTATCCAGTATGGTAATCTGAAAATGAAAGAAGCATTTTCAAAAGCAGATAATGTATTGGCTACTGCTGCGAAATGTATTACGGATGTGATCAACAGCCGTGGACATATCATTGTAGACTTTGCAGATGTTTGTACCGTAATGAAGAATGGTGGTGTAGCGATCTTAGGTAAGGCTGAAGTAGAAGGTGAGAATCGTGCACAGATGGCTATTGAAGAAGCATTGTCTTCTCCTTTATTGAATGATAATGATATTAGAGGTGCTAAGTGGATATTGATCAATATCAATAGTGCTGAAGGTGATCATGAGTGTACTATGGATGAGCTGGAGACCATCAACAACTATCTGCGTATGCAAGCAGGTGAAGATACCGATGTGATTGTAGGTATGGGTTATGACAATACACTCGATAAAAAAATTGGTATCACATTGATCGCAACAGGATTTGAGCACAAAGATCCTTTTGCAAAACCTGTAGAACCTAAAAAAGCAGAACCTAAGCAGGAAAAAATTGTGATGACACTGGATCTCGAAGCTCCTAAGCAGGAAGAAAAAGTAGAAGCACCACAACCTGTTCAGCAAACACTTCCACTAGAAGATAAAGATCCATTTGCTCCAAGAATGGAAGAAGTAGCAGAAGTAGCGCCGATGTTGAATTTGTTTTCAGCACCTGCTATTGTTGAACAAGAACTACCTGCGGCGGAAGAACCGGTAGAAAATTTCACTTTACAGTTTGAGCTGAGTCCTGAAATCACTGCAGAAGTGGTGGTTCCTGAGCCTCCTGCTGAAGAAGTGCATATTAATAAGACCATTGTACAGGATGAGTTGTTGCAATTCAAAGTGAATGAGCAACCTCAGCAACCTGTGGGTAATACCATGTTCAGTAAGCCGATGAATATTTATGCTGAACCGGAAATGCCTGCTCAACCCGCACCACAACCTGTTCAGGAAGTAAAACCTGTGATTGCTGAGATCAAGGAAACGCCTGCACAAGAAGAAGAGCCTTCTATGCAATTGATTGAGAAAGAAGAAACACCTGCTCCTAAGGCAGTGATATCTCCTTCTTCCTTTATTGATGATTCAGTGTTAGATGATGCAGAAGAGCAAAAAAGAAGAGCTGCAGAACGCATCCAACGTTTAAGGAATCTCTCTTTTAATACCAATGGCGGAGATGCCAATGAGTTTGATAATGTTCCTGCTTATGTAAGAAGAAACATGGAATTGTTTGGAAATACACTTACTTCTGTAGAAGATTTCTATAGTAAGTATACAGTAGGAAAGGATGAGAACAATCAAACGCAGATCTCTACCATTAATACATTCCTTGATGGAAAGAAACCCGATTAAGATCGATTGCTTATCATAGATGTTTTAGCCTGGTGATTTTAGTTGTTGACCCCGACGTTGCAGTCGGGGTTCTTTTTTCAACAATATTCAACGGATATTTGTATTAGTTATGCAGGTAGTATTTCTGAATAGCTTCTTAGAAAAAATCAATAAAGGGATTGTTTATTTACGATTATGGCAACAATACTCATCACAGGTGGAACGGGAATGGTTGGACAACAGCTAACAAGAGTACTCTTGTCAAAAGGGTATGATGTTATTTGGCTGAGTCGTGCATCCGGTAAAAAAGAGATCGATGGTAAAGTCATTCGAATTGCTTCATGGAATTTACAGGAACAAACCATTGATGAAACCGCTATTCAGCAAGCAGATCATATCATTCATTTGGCGGGTGCAGGTGTTGCAGATAAAAGATGGACTGCCAAACGAAAGCAAGAAATATTGGATAGCAGGACCCAAAGCAGTGCTTTATTAGTGAAAGCATTACAAACAATTCCTAATAAAGTACAATCTGTTATCAGCGCTTCAGCTATCGGTTGGTATGGACCAGATGAAGACAATACCTTGGGGTCTTCATTCACTGAGGACATGCCTGCTTATCCTGATTATTTGGGAAGCACTTGTAAAGCCTGGGAAGAAAGTATTACTCCGGTTACAGAGCTTGGTAAACGATTGGTGAAATTGCGTATTGGTATTGTATTAAGCACAACCGGTGGTGCACTTGCAGAATTTAAAAAACCACTGAAAGGCGGTATGGCTGCGATACTTGGTAGCGGAAAACAAATGATCAGTTGGATCCATGTACATGATCTTTGCCGCATGTTTTTGTATGCCATCGAAAACCAATCGATGCAGGGAACTTTCAATGCAGTAGCTCCACATCCGGTTTCCAATAAAGAATTGACACTCACATTGGCGAAACAAAAAAACGGATCATTCTATATTCCTTTTTATGTACCCGCATTTCTTCTCAAAATGATACTCGGTGAAATGAGTATAGAAGTACTAAAGAGTGCAACCGTAAGCAGCCGCAAAATAGAAGAACAAGGCTTTAGGTTCGAATACGCTACTATTCAACAAGCTTTAAGAGATCTGTGATTCGTTGATCTTTGATTTCTTGATTTGCCTTTATTAAATCAAAAAATCAAAGATCAAAAAATCAAAGATTTTAAAGGTCTCTTTTCTTATGAACCCTATAACAGATAAACCAGATGGCGGCCGTTAAGATAATGGTCATGATGACGTGTTCCGGAACGGCTGCTACGGCTTTTTCATAACCGGCTTTGGCATCTTTACCGAAGTTGCCAATAAAAGCAGGAGGTGGGACGATACGATCTGATATTTCGAAAGGGAAAAATCTTCCCAGATCATTACCTACTTTATACTTGAACCAGGATACACCTATATTTTCAATGATCAGATACTGAAAGAAATAAATACCCAAAGCGATGAAGGCTTTTTTAATCAAGTATCCCAATAAAAAAGCGAGTGTCAATTGAGCAAAGGTTTGTAAGTAGAATAAGGGAATGTATTCCAACTGCTCTGCCCATCTGTAGAATGTTTTACTATCGGTATAGAATCCATAACCTGCTGCTACAATAGCATAAACAATCGTGATGATGGTGCTGATGATCAGTACATCACATAATTTACTAGTGATAAAATTCTCCCTGCTCCAACCATCGATGATGTTTTGTCTGTGCGTTCTGTAGTTGTACTCATTCGTGATCAACATGATCACTAAGATTGCGGGCAGTACAATAAAAAATGAGGAGAAGAATGCTACCGAATGCCAGGTTTCTGGGAAGGCATAGGGATTGCCCAACAGCATTTTGGCAATGGCTCCCATTTCTTTTCCCGTTGAAATTTCTTCATAAACATTCAGGAACATTAAATTGATACTCGGATAGGTGAGTGCTACAATCACCAGCATCCACCAAAAGGCTGGATACTTTTTGATCTTTAACCATTCTATTTTTATAAGCGATAACATGATTTCTTGTTTTAAGGATGAATTAGTCGTTGGTGAGTTCGAAGAATTTTGTTTCCAGACTTTTCTTCTTCAGGAGTAATTGGTTCAAAGTGATACCCTGATTGAAACAATAGCGATTGATATCTTCCATATTGGCAGTACCAATCGGGAAGAATAACTGAATGGCTTTTCCTTCTTCTTTTAAGTGAGTATGTCCGGGAATACTTGCCAGCACTTCTTTGAGCTTCACCGTATCTTGAGCGGATACTTCTACGATATCTTCATTCGCCAACACTTCATCTACAGGTCCGGCCGTCAATAAGTTGCCTTTTTTTAGGATGGCCACATGCGTACATACTTTTTCAACTTCATCCAATAAATGACTCGCCATGATAATGGTTTTACCATCACGTGCCAGTTGTTTGATCAATTCACGGATTTCTGCAATACCCACAGGATCCAATCCATTGGTAGGTTCATCAAATACCAATACATCCGGATTACCCAATAAAGCTGCACCTATGGCCAGTCTTTGCTTCATACCCAGACTATAGGTTTTGAATTTGCTCTTTTTTCTCGCAGATAGTTTTACAATCTCCAATACCCGGTCTATATCTGCAGCATCACCTCTGCCACTGATGGCGTGTGTGATATTTAAGTTATCTACTGCAGAGAGATAATGGTAGAAATTCGGCGTTTCTAACAGAGAGCCAATCAGTTTTCTGGTGGCAGCTGAGCCGGGTTTTCCAAACCAGTTGTAGGTACCGGATCTGGCTTGTAAGATATCCAGAATAATACTGAGTAGGGTGGTTTTACCACTACCGTTTGGACCTAAAATTCCGAAAACACATCCTTGCGGAACATCGAAGGATACACTATTCAGGGCTTGAATGGAGCCATAATTTTTAGAGACTCCCTGAATGGAGAGAATGGGTTGCATAAGCGGTTGTTAACGATGAAAAATGATAAACCAAGGGTTGAAGCATATCGAAGATAACTAGAATGTTGACTTTTTACTAGAATTGGGATGATCTGTTTTTTACATGTATCAACGGTCAGTGTCCGGTTTAAAGGCACTACATCTGGGATTTTAATGTGCTGAGATTCGAAATAATAATAAATTACAGCAACAAATTACATAGACCTGCATGCACCCGCACAACGGCAATGTTTTGGTACGATCCGATATCTGTTACCTGATAGAAGAAACGACTATCAAGTATCAATCAACCATTGAAGATAAAAAGATCATTCTTTCATTATCTTGTCCACTCCATACCCATTGGATTGTTACATCTGAAATCGTATTGCGTGAGGTCATTGAAATTCTTTTAAAAAATATGTTGGAGCTGAGTGATGATGAGGGAGTAATTGAAATATCCATTACTCCCGGAGATCTGTTTCTGACACTAGATTTTTTAAATCGCTCAAAATCAACAGAAGCTGGCAAGCTGCATGCTTTTTTTACAGATTCGGCAAATATGTATCATACTTTTTTGTACAAGGCATTGGAACTGACCATGCAAGAATTGGGGGGCGAGATTATTTATGGTACTTCAGAAGAAGCCGGTACTTTTTTCCGTTTGAAAATAAAAGAGAGTTAGTGCCTATACTAACTCTCTTTTATTCATTATGCGATATGTATTTATATCAGTATTAATTCCTCACCGGTCTACCACTTTTCAATACACTTTGAATACGCTCTAATGTTTTTCTTTCGCCACAAAGACTCAAGAATGCTTCTCTTTCCAGATCCAATAAATATTGTTCAGTAACGTTGGTAGGTTCACTGAGATCACCACCGCACATTACGTACGCTAATTTCTTGGCCACTACCACATCATGATCCGTGGCATAACCACCACGCCACATACCATTAATACCTGCATACAAAGCACCCAAGGCTGAACGACCTAATACTTTGATATCATTGCGTTGAATAGGAGTGGTATAACCGCTGTCATACAATTCAATTACTGATTTTTTGGCTTCAGCAATGCGTCTGCCTGTATTCATCACAATTTCATCCGCTCCTTTTCTTAGGATACCCATTTCCAATGCTTCCTGTGCTGAAGTGGCTACTTTCGCAGTGGCGATGGATAAGAATCTGTTTTTTAATGTAATAGTTTCCGGCTCATCTTCATGCATTTCATCGGCGGCGCGCAGCACAAATTCTTTGGTACCACCACCACCGGGAATCAATCCGACACCCAGCTCCACCAATCCGATATAGGTTTCTGCAGCAGCGCAGATTTTGTCTGCATGCAAATTCATTTCACATCCGCCACCCAATGTCAATCCATGTGGTGCGATGGCTACAGGAACAGAAGAATAGCGAACACGCATCATCGTATTTTGGAACATGCGTATGGCCATATCCAGTTCATCATATTCCTGTTCAATCGCCAACATGAAGATCATTCCCACATTGGCACCGGCACTAAAATTCGGACCCTCATTGCCAATCACCAGACCTTTGAATTTTTCTTCCGCGATAGCAATGGATTTATTCAATCCTTCTAACACTTCACCACCAATACTATTCATTTTGGTACTCCATTCCAGTCCCGCAACACCTTCTCCCAGATCATATAATCGACAAGCACTGTTTTTCCAAACGGTTTTGTCTTTATGATGACTCATCACCAGGAAGGATTCTCCACCCGGAATAGCTTTATAGGATTTTGAAGTTTGATCGTAGAACATTCTACGACCGTTCTCTACTTTATAAAAACTAGTGGCGCCGGTAGCCAGCATTTCATCGATCCATGGTGCAACTGCCTGTCCGGCAGATTTCATAGCAGTTACTGTTTCTTTTACACCCACTGTATCCCAGGATTCAAAAGCACCGATTTCCCAGCCAAAACCTGCCATCATCGCATCATCTACACGATAGATCTCATCACTGATCTCTGGAATACGAAATGAGATATATGAAAACAGTGAAAAATGGAAAGCGCGATAAAATTCACCCGCCTTGTCTCCGGCAGCAGACAACATTTTAATTCTTTGCTTCAGGTCTTCCACCGGCTTGGCTGCTTCTATACTTTGGAACTTAGGTTTATTACGCGGACCATATTCCATGGTCTTCAGGTTCAAGGTTTGAATTTCTTTTCCTTCTGCTGATTTGATTTTTTTGAAGAAACCTTGTCCGGTTTTATCCCCCAACCAATTATTGGTTACCAATGTTTCCAGCCAAGCAGGAATATTGAAAATAGCGTTGGCCTCGTCTGTCGGACAATTATCTGCCACCCCTTTTGCCACTTTTACCAATGTATCGATACCAACTACATCAGCTGTTCTGAAAGTAGCTGATTTAGGTCTGCCGATGATGGGTCCGGTGAGTACATCAATCTCATCAATACCCAGACCTAACTTGTCCATGATATGAAAGATGCTCATGATGCTGAATACGCCAATTCTGTTTGCTATAAATGCGGGAGTGTCTTTACAGAGAACCGTTGTTTTTCCGAGATACAGATCACCATAATGCATTAAGAAGTCAACGATCTCCGGATCGGTATATGGTGTTGGAATGATTTCGAGTAAACGGAGGTAGCGGGGCGGATTAAAAAAGTGTGAGCCACAGAAATGTTTTTTGAAGTCTTCACTTCTACCTTCCGCCATCATATGAATGGGGATACCCGATGTGTTGGACGTAACCAAAGTGCCGGGTTTTCTGAATTGTTCAACGCGTGTATAAATCTGTTGTTTGATATCCAAACGCTCAACCACCACTTCAATGATCCAGTCGCAGTTAGCAATATCTTTCATATTGTCATCAAAGTTGCCGGTGGTAATTCTTTTCGTAACAGATTTGCTGTATACCGGAGATGGATTGCTTTTGATAGCAGCTTGTAACGCATCATTCACCAGTTTATTTCGCTCTGCGGGTTTGCTGCTTTCTTCTGCGCCTTTGGCTACCATGTCTAATAACAATACCTGAACACCCATACCTGCAAAGTGACAGGCAATACGAGAACCCATTACACCACTACCCAATACTGCAACTTTTTTGATAGAACGTTTCATGCGTTTACATTTATTGATTTTGATCACCTGAAATACACCCATTATAACCAGGTTTTTTTAAACCCATGGAATGTTGGATTTCATGTGCAACAGCTTTACCGTAAAATTAGTTAGTTATGCAACTATTTGTATCGAAGGTAAGGGAATTTATTTTTTAAAAGATAGGTAAGTAAAGGGCAAAAAAAATCCAACTTCATTACCCTGAACGAATGAAGTTGGACGATGGCTCTTCAGTAGGATGATGTTGGAAACAGTTACTCTTCCGAAGGAGCCGCACCTTTGTATGCCATATAGAGGCATCCCAGGTAAACGATTAACAGGACGTACACTAACATAATCGGGGGGATTTTGTTTGTTTACAATTTATGATGAAAAAAGATAAAATGAACTTGTTTTAACAGTGCTTTTATACACTTTGTGTGGATAGTGACAAAGAAATGACTGATTCAGAGAGTCTTATGCCAATGTTAATCTTTGCAAATATTATTCGGTTGTATCATTGTGGCCTTTATCCATATTTGTAAACAGTGGAATGCAGGTTTTGTTTCAAAATCTGGTTGCTTTTTTTCAATTGCCACTCAACAAGAAAGCATTGGATTTGGATGGCTTTCAGTTATTTTTGTTTACATGGAAGTAACAGCCGCACTTACAGATCATTTGGCTCATTTATCAAGACTTCATTTTAGTGAGGAGGAAAAAGCAGAGATTCAAAAGGATCTTGAAAAAATGGTCGCTTTTGTAGAAACACTCTCTCAAGTTGATACGGTAGGAATTGAGCCTTTGATGCATATCGGGCAGTCTACCAATGTTTTGAGAGCAGATGAAATACAAGGTTCCATCAGTCAAGAGCAGGCATTACGGAACGCTTCCGGTACCGGCACTTCTTTTTTTCAAGTTCCCAAAGTGATTCGTAAATAGGTTATCAGAGATTTACTTAAATTGTCATCATGTCAAATCAGGCGATCATCCGATTAGAAAATATCCAGAAAAGTTATTTCATGGGTAGTCAAGCCATTCCTGTATTAAAAGGAATCACACTGGATATTCGTAAGAATGAATATGTAGCGCTGATGGGTCCATCCGGAAGTGGTAAAAGTACTTTGATGAATATCCTCGGTTGTTTGGATTCACCTACCGGAGGTAAATATATTCTGAATGATAAAGACGTCAGTAAAATGGCGGATGATGATTTAGCAGAGGTGCGTAATTCCGAAATCGGATTCGTATTCCAACAATTTAATCTTTTACCCCGTTTATCAGCTGCCGAAAATGTAGCCTTACCACTGATCTATGCCGGTGTAGGAAAGAAAGAGCGGATGGAAAGAGCATTGGAAGCATTGAATAAAGTGGGTTTGGCGGAGAGAAGTCATCATAAATCCAATGAGCTGAGTGGCGGACAAATTCAAAGGGTTGCGATTGCCCGTGCACTGGTGAATAATCCTTCCATTCTATTGGCGGATGAGCCCACCGGAAACCTGGATTCCAAAACTTCTGTGGAAGTGATGGAACTATTTGCGAAAATCCATCAATCGGGTAATACCGTGGTATTGGTAACGCATGAAGAAGATATTGCTGCATATGCCCATCGGGTGGTGCGTTTACGTGATGGATTGGTAGAAACCGATAAAGTAAGGAGTGTTGCCATGGCGCATCTTTAAGATAGTCACGACAGGTGTACATTTTGTGGAGAGCTTACCAAGGCTCTCTTTTTGTAACTGAACCATTCAAATCTAATTTTGTTTTCAAACACACAACTTATCGCAATGGCCCTTAAGATATATACGAAAACAGGTGATCTGGGTAAAACATCCCTCATAGGAGGAACCAAAGTACCCAAAAGCCATATCAGAATTGAAACCTACGGAACAGTGGATGAGCTCAATTCTCATATTGGATTGGTTGGTGATTATTTTGATGAACCTCATACCCGTTCTGTACTGAAAGAAATCCAAGACCGTTTATTTACCATCGGTTCTTCACTGGCATGTGATCCTGAAAAAGAACCCTTGATGAAAATTCCTGATCTCAAGGAATCTGATATCACGGTGCTGGAAAAAGAGATCGATAAAATGAACGATGCTTTACCGCCCATGAAGTTTTTTATTCTTCCCGGCGGGCATATAGCCGTTTCATCTACCCATATTGCACGATGTGTGTGCAGAAGAGCAGAACGTTGTTGTGTGAATATGCAGGAGCATGAATTATTTGTAGATCCCTTAGTCATCAAATACCTCAACCGCCTAAGCGATTATCTCTTCGTCCTTAGCCGCTTCATTGGGCAACAATTGGGGGTGGCGGAGATAGCGTGGAAACCGCGAGTGTAGGGGAGAAGTGAAACGTGAAAGGTGAAAAGTGAAAGGTCTTCAGATTTTCACCTTTGACTTTTTACTAACTTACAATCACCCCATCCTTCATATGCAAAGTCCGATCACTCAACGCCGCCAATTCTTCATTGTGTGTGACGATGAGGAAGGTTTGGTTGAAACGGTCTCTGAGTGTTCCGAATAGTTGGTGTAATTCTTTGGCATTGGCGCTGTCTAGATTGCCGGTGGGTTCATCTGCGAAAATGATATCGGGTTGATTGATCAATGCTCTTGCAACCGCTACTCTTTGTTGTTCTCCACCGGATAATTGATTGGGTTTATGTTCTGCACGATCAGCCAGTCCTAAAAGCGATAACAATTCCATTGCTCTGGTTGCTACTTGCTTTTTGGGGGTTCCCGCGATCCAGCCCGGGATACTGATATTTTCCAGTGCTGAAAATTCAGGTAATAAGTGATGAAACTGGAAGACAAATCCAATATGTTGGTTTCGAAAAGCAGCCAGTTTCTCACCTCGCAGCTCATCAACAGACTGATTATTTAACCAAATAGAGCCGGAATCGGGTCTGTCGAGTGTGCCTAGAATATGCAGTAATGTACTTTTTCCGGCACCGGAGGAACCTACAATACTCACCATTTCGCCCTTGTTGACCTCAATATCTACGCCTTTCAAAACTTCTAGCTGACCGTATTTTCGGGTGATGTTGACTGCTTTTAGCATGAATTCTGCGCTGTTTTGCTTACAAACCTACGAACAGGGCTTCATATCAGCCTATTTTTAAACATTTCTTTACACACTGTGGACTGTCATATTTGGTGGTTTCATATATACGGTTACATTTGCAAAAAATTAAAAGGTAAGTTATGTTCTGGACATTAGAATTGGCAAGTTACCTGGAAGAAGCCCCTTGGCCTGCTACCAAAGATGAACTGATTGATTATTCTATCCGTAGTGGTGCACCTATTGAAGTGGTTGAGAATCTCCAGGAATTGGAAGATGAGGGAGAAGTGTACGAGAGCATAGAAGACATCTGGCCTGATTACCCTAGTCAGGAAGACTTCATGTTCAATGAAGATGAATACTGATATTTCGCTCTCTGTGATACAAAAAGCCGCCTTGTGTAGAGGCGGCTTTTTTTTGTCCATAGTCCATAGTCGATAGTCCATAGATATAAACTATGAACCATGGACCATGGACTATGGTCTATCTTTCTTGAAAGTAAGCTTGAAATAAAGCAGTAACAAAGTCAAAGCTAGTACAACACAATTAGCTACGATCACCGGACCGCTTTCAATGGCGAATCCGTATACCAACCAAACAATGGTACTGGTAACTACGATCAGGATCATCCAAATACTCAAGTCACCTACGCTTTTCGATTGCCAGGATTTGTATACCTGTGGTATAAAAGTGATAGAGGTTAGGAAGGAGCCGAGATAACCTACGATTTCGATCCAGTTCATAAAATAGTATTTGAGAATTTCTGATGTTGGATGTCTGATTTGTTCTATATCAGACATCCGACATCAGAAATCAGACATAATTATTCCACACCCAATTTCGTCATCACTTCCATACTTACTCCTGTGGTAGAGTAACCACCATCGTGGAAGAGATTTTGCATGGTGACCATGCGGGTGAGGTCTGAGAATAGGGTGATGCAATAGTTGGCACAATCTTCTGCACTGGCATTGCCCAATGGTGCAACGGCATTCGCGAAATCGAAGAAGTCGCCAAAGCCTTTGATACCGGTACCCGCCGTAGTTTTGGTAGGAGACTGTGATACGGTATTGATACGTATTTTTTTCTCCAGTCCATAATGATAGCCAAAGCTACGTGCGATGGATTCTAGCATGGCTTTGATATCAGCCATATCGGTATAGAAAGGGAAGGTTCTTTGGGCAGCCATATAGGTCAATGCAACCACACTTCCCCATTCATTGATAGCGTCTAATTTTCTGGCAACAGATAACATTTTGTGCAGCGACATAGCCGATACATCAATCCCCTTCATGAAATAATCATAGTTTGATTCTGTATAAGGGATTTTTTTACGGATGTTGACACTCATACCAATCGAGTGCAATACAAAATCGATTTTACCACCCAGTACTTCCTGTGATTGTGTAAACAGCGTAGTGAGTTCTTCCACACTGGTAGCATCTGCCGGAATGATCTGTGAATTGGTTTTTTCAGCCAGTTTATTGATTTCACCCATACGCATGGCAATGGGTGCGTTTGTTAGTACGAATGTGGCGCCTTCTTCGTGTGCTTTCTCAGCTACTTTCCAGGCGATAGAATTTTCATCAAGAGCACCGGTAATGATACCGCGTTTTCCTTTGAGCAGGTTATAAGCCATAATCTTTGTTTTAGTCAATGTTTGAGGGGTAAATGTATAGAATATCAGCTAAATCTCTAATTCATGACCATTTCTCTGGCATTTTCCAGTGCAGCAGCCGTTGGTTTTTCTCCACTCAACATTCTGGCAATGGCAGTAATGCGTTCATCTTGATTCAGCATTCTGATATTTGTTTTGACAGCATCGTTCACGATCTCTTTGTACACAAAGAAATGCGCATCTGCCTTGCCCGCAATTTGTGGCTGATGCGTGATGCAGATGATTTGTCTGCCCGATGCCATTTCCTTCATGATCAATCCAACCTGTTTGGCAGCTTCGCCGGAAATACCGGTATCGATCTCATCAAAGATCATGGTAGGCAGGTTGATGGACTTCGCAACAAGAGATTTGATACACAACATCAATCTACTCAGTTCCCCACCACTGGCTACTTTTCGAATCGGCTCAAAACGGTTGCTTTGATTGGTTTGTCCGGCAGGCACATTGGCATCAAAGAGAAACTCAATATTGTCTTTTCCGTAGGGTTGTAATGCGATGGGCGTTACCGCCACTTTTATTTGTGCATTGGGCATCCCCACTTGTCGCAACAACTGATTCACATTCTTTTCCAGTGGTGGGATTTGTTGGGTTCTTGCTGCCGATAATTTTGTGGCAATGGCATCTGCTTTGTCGTGTAATAGCTCCGTCTCTTTTTCCAGCTGCTGAATGGTTTCGTCGATATTTAGAACAGCTTGTAATTTTTCTGCAAGTGAAGCTTGTAATTGAAGCAGATCAGTGGTTGTTTGCAAACCATGTTTCTTGAGCAATTTATAACCATCCGCCAATCTTTGATTGATCCATTCAATTCGTTGCTGATCAAATACAACAGAATCATTGATATGATCGGTTTCTGATGCAATATCCTGTAGTTCTACTTGTGCGCTTTGTAATCTTTCAATCAAGACTTGTAGGTCTTTATGCATGCTTGCAAATGGCTGCAACTGCTGAATCATTTGCTTCAGAAGGGTAACCACCGGTTGATCACTTTCACGTAAATCAAAATAGACTTTCGTGAGTGCAGCTTTAATGCCTTCGGAACTGTTGAGCACTTTCAGTTCCTGATCCAGTTCTTCGAGTTCATTTTCTTTGAGTGACAGTTCATTCAGTTCATCAAAAAGAAATTGATGGTAATCTGCTTCTTTGTTAAAAGCAGATTTCTGTTCTTTCAATTCCTCTAATTTTTTGACACTCGACTGCCAATTGCGGAAGATGTGTTGGTATTCCTGTAACATTGATTGATTGGCTGCCAATGCATCCAACACTTCACGTTGAAAATCGCTATCTCCTAACTCCAGTGTATCAAATTGCTGATGCAGGTCAACCAATAAAGAAGCGAGTTGTCTAAGTTGCTGCAAGGAAGCAGGTGTATCATTAATAAAGGCCCTGGATTTTCCATTACTACCGATCTCTCTTCTCAATACCAATTCACTCTCAATATCCAATTCATTGGATTCCAGAAACTGAATGACTTCAGGTTTATCATCCACCGAAAAAACGCCTTCAATAAAACATTTTTTATTCGTGTTCACCAGCACTGAACTATCTGCACGCTCACCCAATATCAAACTCAAAGCCCCCATCAAAATACTTTTACCCGCACCTGTTTCCCCTGTAATAATATTCAACTGCCGAGAAAAATCAATTTCGATCTCCTCAATAATCGCATAGTTCTGTATCGTGAGTTTGTTCAACATAAAATCTAATTTAGGATGTCAGATCGCAGATCTCAGATTTGATAAACGTCATCATTCAACCCAGCACCTAGCACCTAGTACCCGATCACCCAACCTTCTGCAATTTATACAATCCCTCATTCCCCTTTACATCTCATTATCCCCGATTTCGCGCGTTGGTCCAGTGAGTTTTTGTATTCATGATCGCCCATGTCCAAACAACGTTGATAATACTGAATGGCAAGGGCTTTTTGTCCGCGGGCTTCGTATATCTGTCCAATTTGAACCGCCGCTCGTGCAGCATAATATTCTTTTCTGAATTCGCCTAGTCTGATAGCAGCTAAATAAGCGTTGATGGCTTCCTCTTCTCTGCCCAGGTCATCAAAAATTCTGGCAGCACGGTATACATATTCTAGTCGGTCTTCTTCTTTGGGAAAATCATTTTCCGTTTTTCCATGTAACTGTGCCAATGCTTCTTTATGATAGCCACCATCACTTAAGAACCTGGCTTTTAAGAGTAATAAGTTAGGCCAATAATTGGCTTTTGCATCTCTCAAAGCTTTTTTATCGGCATCTGAATCCGTAGCACCTTTGGTCAATACCATTTGTCGAGCTTTTTCTGCAGCGGCCGTATTGCCCATCATGTAATGACAGAGTCTTATTTTATCATACACATCTTTCACATAAAAATTGCCTTTGAATTTTTGTAGGAAACGTTCAAAATAAGGAATGGCTTCTTCGGGTTTTAGCTGATACATTTTCACAAAACCCATTTCAAAATCCCAGATCGGTATATCCAAATACTCATTAGATAGATTTCTATTCTGAACGATCTGCTGGGTATATTGGGCTTGTTTGTTATTGAGGGTGAGATTGGCAGCCATCCATCCATGTAAATGATTGTTGACCAGATCCAATTTCTTTTGTTGAATAAAAGTAATCGCTTCATCTTTTTTGTTATCCATATAGAACAATAGATACGGATAGATGAATTGTGCTTCATGAGCATAGATTTTTGCGTATACATCATTACTGTTCACAAAAGCTTGTACCGTTTTCAAACCATCCGTAACAGAGCCACGCATACCCAAAATATTGGTCAACCATTTGTATCCTTTGGGAACAGTGCCAATCATGGTTTGAATAGTGCCATAATACAAATCATCAGCTGTAAAAGAGGGGAATGATTTTTTATTGTCTTTTAAAAGCATCCATGCTCTGCGAATATCCCATCCGGCTTCCCAGGTTTTACCAAACTTAATGGCAGATGCCGCTTTATGGAGTCGTAAAGTACTAAGTGCAAATCGATAGAATGGGGAAGAGTTGGGTCCTTGTTCCAGTATGCTGATGCGTTCTGAAAATCGAGGATACAAGATTTTGTATTCCGCCGGATTTTCATTCAAGAATAAAGTCAGGAAGTCGATATAACTCTCCAACATGACCGGTATCAGGTTATTGGGATTTTGTTGTTTGGCTTTTTCAATCCATGATTCGCCCTTCACCAATTTCAATTTGGTGATTTCCTGATAGGCTTGTTGACAGGTAGCATTGAAATCATACACTTTCTGCGCATGTACAGAAGTTATGAAGAGCAAAGAGAGGAGAAAAGATAGACGGATTTTCATGCAGCCCGAAAATAAGAAAGGACAGCCAAATAGCTGTCCTTTCCAAGTATTTAAAGTGATCTTACTTTACATCTACGCTGTCGTTCAAATCAGCATCTACCAGAATACGACCACAGTTTTCACAAACGATGATCTTCTTGTGTAAACGGATCTCACTCTGACGCTGAGGAGGAATAGAGTTGAAGCAACCACCACAAGCATCACGCTCTACCGGCACAACAGACAAACCATTGCGGTAGCTCTTACGGATACGATCGTAGCTGTACAATAAACGCTCGTCGATATGACTGCGTGCTTCAGCACTTTGTTTATTGAAATGAGTTTCTTCTTTCTCAGTATCAGCGATGATCTTTTCCAGTTCGCCTTTTTTATGGTTCAATACACCATCTTTCACAGCGATCTGCTTTTTAGCCGCTTCCAAAGCTTTTACTTTATCAGCCAGCTCTTCATTCGCATCACGGATATGCTTTTCACACAATTTGATCTCCAGCTGTTGCATTTCGATCTCTTTGTTGATGGCTTCAAATTCACGGTTGTTCTTTACATTCTCGCTCTGCTTCTCATATTTAGCGATCAATGCTTCACTTTCTTTCATCGCAGCTTTCTTGCTTTCAATGAATTCAGTGATACCATTCAGTTCTTCTTCAATACGAGTTTGACGGCTCTGTAAACCCTGGATCTCATCTTCAAGGTCACTCACTTCCATGGGAAGTTCACCCTTCAAGATCTGGATCTCATCCAGTTTGCTATCGATCTTCTGCAATTTCAGCAGATTCACCAGTTTTTCTTCAACCGAAAAGTCTTTAACGGAAGCCATATTGTATGTGTGATTTATTGTTGATTGTTATTCCCCCGTGAAGTAGTTCACCGGATTGGTTTTTACTTCAGATTTGAGGACGGCAAAGGTAGGGAATTTAGCCTGTAAAACATCAATCAGTAGGTCGGTAGTGAACTGCTCACTTTCCCAATGACCGATATCGGCAATCACCATACGGTCATTGGCATCAAAGAATTCATGGTACTTGAAATCAGCTGAAACATAGATATCGGCTCCTTTGGACAGTGCTTTCCCCGTTAAAAAGCTCCCGGCCCCCCCACAAATCGCCACTTTTTGGATGTTTTTGCCCAAAAATGGCGTGTGTTTCACCATCGAAAGCCCAAAACTGGTCATCAACATCCGTAAAAACCGGGTTTCTTCCATGGGTTCGGGTAATGTTCCGATCAAACCACTTCCAATATTCTGATAATCATTGCCTAAGCTCACTAGATCATAAGCTACTTCCTCATAGGGGTGGGCTTGGAACAAGGCAGATAGGATTTCTTGCTGTTTCCAAACCGGGAAAACAACTTCTACCCGAATTTCCTTCTCTGAATGCGTAGTACCGATCTCTCCCACAAAAGGATCAGTGCCCTCACCGGCCTGAAAAGTTCCGGTACCCTCTACATTAAAACTACAATGGCTGTATTTACCAATCTCTCCGGCTCCGGCGGTAAAAAGAGCGATTCTTAAGGCCTCTGCATGCTCCACCGGTACAAATGTGTGGAGCTTCATCAATTGTCCGGGTTTGGGTGATAATATCTTTCGGTTGATCAATCCCAGTTTATCGGCGATTTTATTGTTGACACCCCATGAAACATTATCGAGATTGGTATGAATGGCATAAATGGCGATATCGTTTTTGATGGCGCTGATCACTGCTTTCTCCACATAATTTTTGCCGTTCAATTTTTTCAATCCACTGAAAACGATCGGGTGATGTGCTACCACCAGATTACAGCCTTTTTGTTTTGCTTCTAGAATCACTGCTTCCGTAGCATCTAAAGTGCAGAGTACTCCAGTACATTCCCAAGAGGCAGATCCGGTGATCAGACCGGCATTATCATAACTCTCTTGTAGTGATGGTGGGGCCAATTGCTCCAGCACCTGTATCATGGCATTGATCTTCATATTTGTTGATTCGAATCAGCAAGTTACCTTCATTCTATAATTGATGGTATGCGTGAAGGCGATTTTCTTTTTTATGATGGACAAATACTCCGTTCAGACAAACTGCTGATCTCTCCCAATAACCGGTCTTATCGTTATGGTGATGGTTGTTTTGAGACCATCAAAGTATTGAATGGAAAGATCATGTTGGCAGACTACCATTTTGAACGATTGTTCAGCTCTTTAGAAACACTGCGCTTTAAAAAGCCGGGTTATCAAAGTGCCGGTTGGTTAGAAAAACAAATCCTATCCGTTGTAGAAAAAAACGGACATACCAAAAGAGCACGTGTAAGGGTGACAGTGACGCGAGGTGATGGCGGTATTTATGATGAACAAAATCATTATCCCTATTTTTTGATCCAAAGCTGGCCTTTACAACCAGCCACACAGGAACTGAATGAAAATGGATTGGTGATTGATATCTATAAAGACGCCAGAAAAACAGCCGATCTTTTTTCATCCATCAAAAGCAATAATTATCTGCCTTATTTGATGGGTGCACTCTGGGCAAAAGAACATCACTTAAATGATGCGATACTGCTGAATCCCGATAATCGAGTAGCAGATGCCACCATCGCCAATGTATTCATTGTGAAAGATGGAAGTATCAAAACCCCTGCACTAACAGAAGGTCCCGTAAACGGTGTGATGCGCAGACATCTATTACACTTGCTTCGAAAAGAAAATATACCGGTAGAAGAAGGCACAATCACCGTAGATGAATTACTCGAAGCCTCCGAACTATTCCTCACCAACGCCATCCACGGCATCAAATGGGTGAAGCAATTAGGCAACAGTCATTACACCAACACAACAGCGATTCGTCTATATAAAATGATGAAATCAGATTTGAAATCAAATAATGAATTTTAGGGTGTAGCACAAATGAGGGTATAGTGTATTTCACCCCTAACCAGTCCCTGTGGACGGGCCTCATTGGGTTCGATGTCGAGCGTAGCGAAGACAGATCAGAACCTGCGAAGCGGATCTGATCAGAAGCCAATGTAGCCCGGTAACAGGGACGAGGCCCAGCGGCCAAGAGCGAAAAATAAAAAATTAAGTGTTTATCTATTTAATAGTAAGTCTTACAGTAAAAGTTTACCAATAGGTAAACTTTTAAAATCCCCAACTGTTACAAAACAAAAATTTCATGAAACCTCGCATACAGGTCATGTGGTTCCGCAGGGACCTTCGCTTAACAGACAATGCAGCATTGTACCATGCATTGAGAACAGGTGTTCCCGTACTTCCCATATTCATTTTTGATCGCAATATTCTCGATCAACTCGAAGACAAAACAGATCGTCGTGTGGAATTCATTCATGCTGCGCTTACGGAAATGCAAGTGCAATTGGCATCTATGGGAAGTAGTTTAGCAGTGTATTATGGTTTCCCGATGGATGTATACAAACAGTTGACCGAGGTATATGATATCGAAACTGTTTTTACCAACGACGATTATGAGCCTTATGCCAAAGAAAGAGATGATGCTATTGCTGCTTTCTTACAATCCAAAGGAGTCGGTTTTCAAACTTTTAAAGATCAAGTGATCTTTGAAAAATCTGAAGTGGTGAAAGATGATGGAAAACCTTATACTGTTTTTTCACCGTATGGAAGAAAATGGAGAGCGACATTGAAACCTTTTCATGTAAAGTCTTATCCGGTAGAAAAATACAACGCTCATTTTTATCAGCAGTCGGTGAAAGAAATTCCTTCATTGGCTTCCATGGGTTTCAAAGCAGTGGATCTGCCTTTTCCAAGCAAGCAATTACAAGAAAGCATCATCAAACAATACAGTGCCAACAGAGATTTTCCTGCAATGGAGAATGGTACTTCCAAAATGGGTGTGCATCTGCGTTTTGGAACGGTGAGTATTCGTCAACTAGCAGCGCGTGCATTGTCGTTGAATGATACCTATGTGAATGAGTTGATCTGGAGAGATTTTTATCATGCTATCCTCTGGCATTTCCCGCATGTAGGAAAAGGCGAGTCGTTCAAGAAAGAATATGATCGCATTGAATGGAGAAACAATGAAACGGAATTTGAACATTGGTGTAAGGGTACCACCGGATACCCCATCGTAGATGCCGGTATGCGTGAACTCAACACCACCGGTTACATGCACAATCGTGTTCGCATGATCGTGGCATCATTTCTCACCAAACATTTGCTGATCGACTGGCGTTGGGGAGAAGCCTATTTCGCGCAAAAACTTTTAGACTTTGATCTAGCAGCCAATAACGGCGGATGGCAATGGGCCAGCAGCAGTGGTTGTGATGCCGCTCCTTATTTCAGGGTATTCAATCCCGCACTGCAAACAGAAAAATTTGATAAGGATCTCAAATACATCCGCAAATGGGTCCCCGAGCTCAATGAATTCAGCTACCCTAAACCGATTGTTCCGCATGATGTTGCGAGGAAGAGGGTGTTGGAAGTGTATGCGAAGGCTTTGAAGACATAGCTGCTAGCTACTAGCTGCTAGCTTCTAGAGGCTAGCAGCTGGTAGCCATTGCTGTCCGGTAAAAAATCAAATTATTTTCTAGTCTCCTGTAATTGCTGTATTTGAGGTGGCAATAACACT